>JACCVN010000616.1 GCA_013698165.1 Parachlamydiaceae bacterium
GCGCATTGTTTCAGGAGTATATTCTTTAGGGAGATGGGTCAACATATCTATGACAATATCAGGGCGGATATTTCCTACTACAGACGTGACAGCATCATTATCAAGAATGTTCAGGATCAGAGGTCTGGCACCTTTGCCTGCGATAATGATAGCCTTTTCCTTGGACTGAGTGATTCCATATACCTCATGGCCATCATGGATGAGCAAATCGATCAAGGGTTGGCCGATAGCTCCGGAGGCGCCTGCAATAAGTATTCTCATGCATGATCCAATGTAAAAGTGTAAAGGTATAGACTATTGATAATGAATAAGTTGATTCAAATCAAGCCTGTTGCTAACTCTTGTTTTGACTCCTGCTGCAAGGCGCAGCTACATGCTGCATTTCGGGAAAATTTGGTTTAGTGGATTGGCAGGTTTTGACATATTCAACTATATTACGCAACATTGCTGAATCTGAGAATTTAGGCAACGCCAAAGCCTCGGGAGAGCTCATTTAAAAGGCCCTGTATTTCGGTGCTTACTCACCCCCTTCGGGACTTAATGAATAATTTATTTTGTACCCACAGCTCGCCCTGGGGCTACACTATGAGCTTTTTAGCCTCATTCGGGGCTTTCCTAAAGTTGTTGATTTGAGGTGTAAAGTTCAGCCATTTAAACTGTCAAATTTTATTCATCAAACTATGTGGATGTTGCCAGAATGTGCTAATTATATTGCATTATGCCTCGAATGGGGCTAATTGTGTAGAGCCCATAGTGTAGTCCCGCTAGGGGCAAACTATGGGTGTGAAATATTTGAATATAAGTCCCGAAGGGGCAGCTTGTGAAGCGTAATGCAGGGCCTTTTAAATGAGCTCACTCGCGAGGCTTTGGTGTTGCCCAAATTCTCAGATTCAGTTATGTCGAGTATACACCAATAGTTTTCTAGGTTATTGATTAGTCGGTAAAAGAAGGGATAGATGGAAAATCATCATGTTAGTGAACAGGCAAAGCAAAAGCGACTACAGCTGGTAGAGCAATGGAATGATCGCCAAATATATGATTGTACTCAATTGGCTGCAGAATTAATTTTCATCTACAAGACTGTTGAGAAGGATCTTAGCAAAGATAATGTAAGCGTTGGCAAGACACTATTTTTTTGGGATGTCCTGGAGAGAGATTTTCTTTATTGCCTTTCACAAGAAGATGAGAAGATTTATCGGACCTTAAATATTTTGGCTGATGGAAGGCTGCATTATAATGGCTTTTTTTTTGATTCACCTCAAAAGTTTCTCGATTCGTTGACTGAAGAAAGGCATCTGATTCATAAACGGATAGCGCTTCTACCTGGTAAAGGTTTGGAGCAGGTTATACATGGCGGAATTAATCCTGATTTCGTTTTTGAGTATCCTCCCGATTACCCACCCTTGCTTCTAGAATATGCTTTGGCGAATGAAGATTATGCGACTGTGCAACAAATTTTGGAAAATCCTTCGATAAATGTTCCCGATCTGGTAAATAAAATTCCTCGAAAAACCCATTTATTAAAGTGTGCAATTGAGGCTGCTATTGTTGGAAAGAAATTCAATTTTTTGAAATTTCTTATAGAGAAATATGCCATTTTAGACCCTGCAAATGGTAATTTTCTTGATCCAATAAGGACAGTTATCTTATCGGGTCAGAGGGCCTTTTTTTTGGATTTGCTGGCAGAGTACCCTTCCAATCAAGTTTCTCGAGTTTACAGTTATTCAATTGCAATGGCTGTTGAAACTGCATCCACTGAATTTTTGATGTGGATGTTGGAGCATATGAATGAAGATGTTGTCTTTGATATAGAAGATGCGAACAAATTAAGTTTTCTTTCAAATCTGTATCGAAAATCTGGGCATCGAAATTTTGAAAATATTTCTAAAAAATTGAATGTCGAGGTCTCCTGGCGTTCTTTGATGGGGGAACTCGTTAAATATCCAGGTGATCCAGAAGACTATTTAAGTCAGTTTCACATCGATGGCGGGAGAATAGAAGATTTAGATCGCACATTGGAGATCGACATATTGTTACGTGCTATTGAAGCAAAGGAGACTTTCAGTGCAATCAAAAGGTTTATAGACCTTTATCCCTCATTAACAGTTATTTTTGAGGAAGCATTGCTACAATTGATGCAAGATCAGAAAGCCACAGGTTTTTTAATCGATCTTGGGGCAAAGCCATCAATCAATCATTTTGAAAAGTTGCTGCATGTTTCAATACTTGGCCCTGAGCGATTGCAACGATTTATGCAGCTTCTCTCAGGAATTAACAATATTGATGATGCAATACAAACTTTAGGTATTGCATCAGCTTTTGGAACTGATGCTTTGGCAGCCGTATTAGATAAATTTCCTGAACTATCTCAGAATCGTGAATTTCTTTTAAGCCAACTGCAGCATACCTGGAAAGGGGCGGTGATTGCAGGGGCCCAATTAACTTCAGAATTATTGACTGTAAAGATAGGGGACGCAACATCGAAATTTACCTATAAACCTAATCAGGAAACAAAAGCCTTAGTCGAGAAGTTTTCAGCCACTTCAAAAGTGGGGATTGGAATTACAATGGAAATCCTGATTGATATTTTGGCTGTTGCAGGTCAGGTCGAAAAAATTCAAGAAATTTTACTTCAAAAAACTGAATTTATTTATGAGTTTTGGTGGCGTATCCTTTTCGCGTTTCAAATCAATGTAGATGTCGAAGCATGGACCCCTTTAGCAAAAGCAACATTTTCTTTGCTTGATGAGAAAAAGCGTGAAAGGCTTCTTTTCTTTTCTTTTCGGTACTTTAATCAAACTTTGGCTTACCTCTGGATGTCATCTTGCCCAAATCTTTCCTCTACACAAGTGATTGATTGTTTTAAAATCGGCTTCCCTTCCGGTGATCCAGCTGTGGTGGATGTTTTGGCAAAGTTAGATCATCTAAATGTTTATGGTGAGTTTAGAAATACATTATTGCATCTTGCCGTTGAAGAGAACGTTTGTCCTATGATTTCTAGGTTATTGGAAAAGGGGGTAAACCCGGAAATAGGGAATATTTTAGGAACTAAACCTTTTGATATCGCATTAAAGAATGGACGAATCACTGCTTGCCGCATTATTAGTGGATTGAACGGGTTAGATCAAATTGCCGAAAAGTGGGCATCTTTAGAGGCAGCAGAAATCAAAAAAGTGCTTATTTTAGCTTTTTTGAATTCTCAGAGTTTGGATGTTTTATATGTTTTATCAAAAATGCGAACCCTGGAGCATCAACCCATTTTGAAGGAAATTTTTGATGATATTGAGCATTTTATACGCTATCCAGGCTCATTAATTGTGCGATATCCTAGGCCTTATGAGCAATTTGAAGTTTTTCAAGGTTATAATACGGGTCAGTCGACATATGAAGAACTTCAATATTCATGGGGAAACCGCTGCGAGGAGCTGTACCAAGGGAGTTATGGGGAGTATAAGAATAATGATAATAGCCTGTTTGAAACCTATAAGAAATTTGCCCAACCCCGTTCACATTTAAAAGGTTATGAAATCTGGAGGATGGGGTATTTTAATCCAGGAACGGGCCTGGTCACTTTTTTCCATTGGCGATATTTTATATACTGGCATCTGGCTATAAAAATTTATAAAGAGCTGCTGGCTGACGCCACGAAGTTTGAAGCTTCTCTAAAATTAGTTGACAACGGCTATCAAGTGCTTTTCAGTCCTGTCGTAGGAAAGTCTATAGAGTTGACCAAAATTGAACTTAAAAAGCCTTTTAGTAACGAGATTTTTAGGGCTCGCATGGTCCATACATTTCCTGCGGAGATCAAACAAATACTTCCACATTTAGCGAAACTTTTTGATGAAATAAAAAACTATCCAAGAGAACATTCTGCAAAAGAACTGCCGTTAGACCTTAAAAGAAAGATCGCTTATTTTTTCTGGCTGGGTGTTCATACGACCATTACAGAAAGAGGCAATTCTCAATACATGCTTATGCTGCACCGCCTACTGTATAATCTGCATGGTTTTCAAACGGGTCCATGGAACCCACTTTATGTTCAGCCTGACTGTATTGCATTGTTGTTACCTTTTGATCGGTTCTTTGAGAAATACTATGATGATCTTTTTGACTTTGCTCCATTTTCTATCGAATTGAATTTGTCCTAAAGTCGAGCCCGTGGGCTCTTGGTAGCAATCTTCATTTTAATTGAAAAGTGAACAGAGGACATGACAAGCTTTAAGCCAGGCTACCTCCATAGGCATAAAACAAAAAGGCGAGCCAGAGTGAAAGGTTGTCATTTAATAACATTGACTATGCAGAAAATACTATAGTATTCTGACAACTCTATTATTGTGACATTTTGTGATTTTTTATAACCAACCAGCCACACCGCTATATTTTATGTCGAAAAAGAAAAAAATTGTTATCGCTGCCGGTGGTTCAGGTGGTCATCTTTATCCTGCTATCGGCTTAGCTAAGCAGCTTCTTAGCAACAGGAAGGATCTTGAACTTCTATTTATTGCTTCCGGATTAGAGACCAATCCGTTTTTTGATCAAAAACAATTCCCTTATCGTTCTATCTCTGCCGGGACTTTTAGAGGGTGGTCGATAGGTTCTGCCTTGGGGGCATGTAAGAATATTGCTTTTGGATATGTGCAGAGTCGTAAAATTCTGCAAGCTCATCAACCCGACCTAGTCATTGGTTTTGGAAGCTATCATACTTTTCCTCTGCTTCTGGCAGCAAGTTCTAAAGGCTATCCCATTGCTCTTCATGAACAGAATAGCACGCCTGGGCGGGTGATCAGATATTTCTCCGATAAAGCACTCGTTACGGGAGTCTATTTTTCGTCTGCTATACCCAAGCTTAAAGGGAAAAGTGTTCAGCTTGCGATGCCTTTACGAGAAGGTTACCAAAAAGGAAATGGTACCAAGGAACACGCTTATAGATATTTTAATATCGATCCCACAAAAGTAACAGTTTTAGTCTTTGGGGGATCTCAAGGAGCTCAATTCATTAATCGAATCGTCTCAGAAACTTTAGTGCGATTACAAAATGAAAAGATGCAATTTCAGGTACTGCACTTTACCGGAAACTTAGCCGATCCGAGGGAACTACAAGAACTTTATGCACACCATGGTATCCACGCGGTTGTTAAAAAATATGAAGAATGCATGGAGCTAGCTTGGCAGGTTTCTGATTTTTGTATTACTCGTTCAGGGGCAGGCACCATTGCAGAACAGCTGGAATTCGAGGTTCCTGGAATTCTCATTCCCTATCCGCATTCTGCCGATGGGCATCAGGATAGCAATGCTGATTTTTTTGTGAATGTTGCCGGGGGAGGTTGGAAGTATTCTGAAAAAGAATTGAATGTGATTGTCTTGGAAGGAATTTGCCGGAAGCTTTTCGATAAAGCTTGTCCTTTACTAAAAGAAAAAAGTGCCAACCTTCTGAATTATCGGCAGCAGTCTTGCAAAAGGGAATTTGTTTCGATTATCAATGAAATACTGGAAAAATAATGGATCATACGAAATATCATTTTATTGGCATTGGCGGCATTGGCATGAGTGGGCTTGCACGCGTGCTTTTACAGCGCAAACTAAAGGTTTCCGGCAGCGATCTGACTGCCAGTCCAACACTAGAGAATCTTAAAGCTGCCGGAGCAACAGTTTCATTAGGTCATGATGTGGCCAATATTTCCTCTAAATGCAAGGTCGTCTATACGACAGGGATTAAAGACGAAAACCCTGAATTACAAGCTGCTAAAAAAATGGGTTGTCAAGTGCTACATCGTTCCGACCTTCTGGTTGAATTGACTATCGGTTATCAAACGATTGCCGTGGCAGGCATGCATGGCAAAACGACAACTTCAGCCTTGATGGTTTCAGTATTGCGAGAAGCTGGTGTAGACCCATCCTTCGCTGTAGGAGGGGTTTTAGGGGGGCTGAACGTTAATGCACAGCAGGGAGGTGGACCTCACTTTGTGATTGAAGCGTGTGAAAGCGATGGGACTTTTTTGAAATATCAACCTTCAGCTGCGATAATTACAAATATCGATTTTGAGCATATGGACTACTACAAGACTGAAGAGGCTCTTCTGCAGGCTTTCAGAGATTTTATTGCAAAAGTGTCCTTGTCAGAGCATTTGTTTTGGTGCGGCGATGACAATCGGTTAAGAAACGTGGCTACAAAAGGGGTCACTTATGGTTTCTCTTCAGATTGCGAATGGCAAATTACTAATTTAAGAAGTGTCGGTTGGCAAATTGTTTTTGATTTGTATTTTAAAGATCATTGCTTTGAAAATATTGTTTTGGCTGCCCTTGGAAAGCACAACGCGTTAAATGGAGCGGCAGTTTTCGGATTGGCGTTAAGCCTCGGAATACCTGAAGAGGCAATTCGTCAGGCGTTTTCTTCTTTTCAAGGAATCGTGCGGCGTTGTGAAGTGAAGGGGGAATGTGGAAATATACTGTGTGTTGATGATTATGCCCATCATCCCGTTGAGATTAAAACAACCCTTCAAGGGATTAAAGAAGCCATTGGAGATAGGCGACTCATAGTTGTATATCAGCCCCACCGATATTCACGCGCAAAGGATTGTTTAGGGATGTATTCGGAAATTTTTGATACCGCCGATGAATTAATTGTGACCAACATCTATGCTGCAGGGGAAAAACCATTTGCAGGAATAGACGATAAAACTGTTTTTGATGACATCAAGAGATCAACTTTAGTGCCGATAAGCTTTATTCCTTATCCACAACTTATTGAAACATTGACAGGGCGTCTCCAAACTAACGATCTGCTATTAACACTCGGTGCAGGTAATATTACTTTGTTGGGAGAGCAGCTGCTTAAAGTTCTTGAAGATGCCTATGCTACTGCTAAGGAACTTTGATGCCCCCACAGAATTCTCATAAGATCTCCTGGAATAAAGCTATTGTTAGGATTTTAGTTTCAGTCTTGCTGCTCTCTGGAGCTGCCTCAGCGGCAACATTCTTTTTTTTTCGTTTTCGCGAAGGGCGTGCAAATGATAGCCGCTATGATATCGTGGCAGTGGTTCAGTCATGCCATCAAAATGAAGGTTTAAAAACATCACTTTTAGTCGAACTTTTACAGTTATCGGTGGATCAACCTGCAAATTTATATCGTTTTGATGTGAATGACGCCCGGCAAAAGCTATTTGAATGTCCAATCATTCAAATGGCTGAAATACAAAAAATTATGCCGGGAACCCTCTATATCGAATACTCATATCGCAAGCCTGTTGCATATATTAGCGATTACAGCAATACCGCTGTCGATGATCAAGGTGTCCTGATTCCATTTAAGCCCTATTATACCCCAAAAAACATCCCTGAATTAATTATAGGATTTGAAAACAATCCCTCACACCTCGTCTGGGGTACTGAATTGAGAGGTGCAAAGTCTTACTTGGCATTTTCATTGCTAAAAGTCTTCAATGAACATTTTGCTATTGAAGGTTGCACAGTTCGTTGTATAGATATCTCTAAAGCTTTTGAAACTAGTTGCGGCCAAAGAGAGATTGTTATTTCGTTAGATGAACGTTTGAAGCCTCCTGGGCGAAGAATACTTAGGCTGACAGTGGAACATTACCCCCAGCAGCTTGCAAATTATTTAGCATTGCGTCCATTGTTAAATGAGGAATTCGTTAATGAAGAAGCCTCTTCATTGTCAAATCTAGTCGTGGATATGCGAATTCCAAAACTTGCATATATCAATCGTGTGCGTTAGATTTTTTAACATGATAAACAAGAGGTTAAATAATGACAAATTTCCTTGAAATTCATTGGACTAGTGGTTCTCTTGATGAGGCTAGAAAGATCTCGCGTTTTCTCATTCAGGAACGTTATGTCGCTTGTGCTCAGATAGTTCCATGGATTGAATCGATATACATGTGGAATAATCAATTGGAAACAGCGCAAGAAAGTAAAATTATTTTAAAAGCCCCTGCAAGTAATTTCGAAAAAATTAAAGAAGTGATCCTATCAAATAGTAGTTATCAAGTACCGGAAATCACCTTTAATAAAATTGAAGGTGGAGCGAAGGAGTATCTTGACTGGATGGCTGAAAGCACCCCAGCGGATATTTCTACCACTTCTTAATAAAAAGTGATTGAATTAAAAATCAGGCGCATGTTATCAAGAGACCTTAAAATTGATTGAGGCCTGCTCCACGAATATTATTATTCATGTTGGCGATGGTTTTTTTATTTTATCTTTAAAACAATAATTTGTCTAAATCCGTATATGTGAATAGTAAATGCAACCATTTATTGAGTATCTTGTAAGAAATCTTGTCGATACTCCGGAAAGTGTCGACATCCGTTGCCTTCAAACTGAAAGTCGAGTATTTGTAGAAGTTCGCGTCGCAACCAGTGATGTAGGTAAGGTTATTGGCCGCAAAGGAGTGATTATTAATGCGATTCGCGTTATTGCAGAGACAGTATGCGCACGCTTTGGCTGTAAAGTTAATGTCGAACTTATGGAATAGACAATAAAATAGTTGCATATTCATCTATAACCCCATATATTTGGTATATACTGCATATGGGTTCAAATTCAGGTTTTTAGCCCGAAGCATTTGCGACGAAATGACACTGAATTCGTATTCGCACGCGGTGAAAGAAATTAAATCTTAGAAGGAGCGTCGTATGGCGACATTATCGGGAGTTGTGGAAATACACGAAGAAAAAAAAGGTGATGTCCTTGTCCTTTATTTTAAAGGCAAGCTTGACGCTATCTCCTCTCCAAATGCAGAAAAGAAAATCTTCGAAAGCGTGAACTCCGGAAACCATAAGCTCGTCTTTGATTTTTCAGGTATTGATTATCTAAGTAGTGCCGGCCTGAGGGTTTTGCTCTCTACTCGAAAGAAATTAAAAGCCCTTTCAGGTGTGTTACTTCTAAGTTCTGTCACCTCTAATGTGATGGATGTCTTTGTTATTTCAGGCTTTGACCATGTTCTTGAAATTGCTCCTACAACAGAAGATGCTATCAAAAAGATTCAGGGTTGAATATTCATCTTGCAGTTAGCTGCTCTGACTCGACTTGAGTACTAAGTGTGCAAATAAGGATCTCTCGTGTGTTTAGCAGAAAAAGAAAAAATCGGACGCATTTTTCAAGGCGTAGCGCAAGAAGCTAAGCAACATCTAGGTGAATTGCAAAAGCCAAAAAAACGCGTCATTCTCCTTGCAGGACCTACTGCAGTGGGTAAATCAGCGATCGGCATCGCTCTAGCGCAAGCTATGGGTGGAGAGATTGTTTCTGCCGATTCAATGCAAGTCTATCGTGGAATGGACATCGGTTCTTCTAAGCCTAGCTTGGAAGATCAAAAGCTCGTCAACCACCACCTTGTCGATATCCGCCAAGTTAATGAAATTTTTAATGTCGTCGACTTTTATTACGAAGCGCGCCATAGCTGCCAAATTATTCATGCTCGAGAGAATGTTTCTGTTGTAGTTGGGGGATCGGGATTCTATCTGCACTCATTTATTTATGGACCTCCAAACGGCCCACCTTCTGTTCCGGAGTTAAGAGAAAAACTTGAAGCTGAAATAGAGCTTTTCGGCGCTGAATTTCTGTATAAAAGGGTCGTTGAGCTTGATGCTAAGTATGCCGCAACTATTACCAAGAATGATAAACAGAAAATTGTGCGTGCTCTAGAAATTATGACTTTAACTGGTGAGAAGGTCAGCAGCATGGCTTGGAGTTCACGTAGGCATCCTCAGAACTATGATTTTAGATGCTGGTTTTTAAACCGGCCTAGAGAATCCCTTTATCACCGCATAGAAAAAAGGTGCATGAAGATGCTTGAAGAGGGTTTCATTGATGAGGTGAAAGCTTTAATTGAGGTGGGGATCAAAACAAACAGTTCTGCGGCCCAAGCAATTGGATATCGCCAAGCGATAGAATTCCTTGAGTCAAAGCAAAC
This sequence comes from Parachlamydiaceae bacterium, assembly GCA_013698165.1. Lineage (GTDB taxonomy): Bacteria > Chlamydiota > Chlamydiia > Chlamydiales > Parachlamydiaceae > JACCVN01. Next base: position 9,929 of record JACCVN010000616.1, read on the forward strand.
TGAAGCTGATTATGCCCGTTTCATTTCGCATTTTAAGCAAGCATCCCGCAATTATGCCAAAAGGCAATTAACCTGGTTTAGACGAGAGCCTATGTTTCGCTGGCTGGATCTTGATATGCATGATCCTGAAATCGTTGTCGATATGATCAGACAAGATTTCGAAAATGGTCTGACATGAAAATATTGGGCATCGCAGGTAGTCTGCGTCAAGACTCATTTTCCTATAAGACTCTTCTGGTCGCTATGCAAAAGATTAAAAATCCTGAAATAGAACAAGAGATCATTCAATTGCGCGACTTGAATTTGCCTTTTTGCGATGGCAGCAGTGACTACGATAATCATTCTGATGTGGCGCTTTTCCGTCAGAAAGTACGAGAATCCAAAGCCATTCTTCTGGCGGCTCCTGAGTATCACGGGAGTGTGAGCGGGGCGCTAAAAAATGCTCTCGATTTGTTGGAAGTCGAGCAGGTTAAAGGAAAAGTTATAGGTCTGATTGCTGTTTGCGGAGGAGTTTCTAACACAGGCGCAATTAATACGCTCAGGATTGTCTGCCGGTGGTTGCATGCTTTAGTCATCCCTGAACAAATTGTTATTGCAGAAGCTTTCACAGCCTTTGATGAGAGGGGGCAGTTGCGTGATCCGCAACTTGATGCCAAACTGAAAGAGATGGTCGATCATCTCGTCCTCTTTGCCGACCGCTATCCTTTCAGCTCCTAAGGTTGTAGTGAATTAGAGCAATTAAACTACCAAGGACTCACACTTTGGTAAAATATTTTTAGCCCTTTACATCAAGCGAAGCTTGATGTTCAGCTAAATCGAACTTGCATGAGTGAGTAATAGATCAGAAGCAGCATGCGTGGAAATAGAATAAGAACAACGCAAAGGAAAATCTTAAAAATAAAATTATTTTTCATGATTTTCACCTTTTAAATGAGCTCAATCCGGAGGCTTTGGCGCAGCCGAAATTTCTCAGATCCAGGATGTCGAGTATATAATCATTCCCATTTAAATGCCGATCAACTATGATGTCCCTTAAAATAGATGCCTCTTTCAAGTGTAACCCAATAGTTTATAATCATGAATGACTTGCCAGAATTGAATGAAAATGCCCAAAACGATGCTTTAGATGCTACTGCTCAAGGGATAACAGTAAATGCTAACGAACAAGAAAGCGACTTAAATGAGCTTGTTCAGAGTGAAGCTGAAATTTCCGAAGAAGAAAGCAGCGCTGAATATGAAGCTCATCAACAACATTCAGAACCTGGCGAGGAAGAAAGCCTTACCTCACATGATAATGTTGAAGACAAATCTTCGACAGCTGATGTACATGCTGATATTCATCATGCTAAAGATAAAAATTACAAGCAGCGATATGAAACTTTTGTTGCGAGTCTTAACGCTATAGAAAATCCTGAAGAAAAGCTGGTGCTTGTTGTCGATTTTATGGAAGCAACTCTTTCAGCTCATCAAGCGACCCCTCATTTCAAGAGTTTTTGGGATGCAAGGGCAATAGCATTAACTTTATTTAAAGAAAACATTGCTCCTGTAGAGCGCGTAAAGCTTTGGGATCGTTATACTGCCCTTTCGAAGGAGTCACGGCGTTTAAAATCTCTTTTTGATGAGCAGGGAGCTTTTGCTTCTGAGCAAATAGAGATTGCTGTTACCGCGCTGGAAAAAGAGTTAGACAATCCTGAAGAGGCCTTGTCGAAGATGCCGGAAGCTAACTTTTTAGAAAACTGCTCGACATTGATCCCTAAGAAAGATGATTATTATCTAACACAAAGCCACCTCAACTTATTAAATGCGCAGGCGGGACGAATCACAGCTTTGCGTAAAGAACTTATTCACACAGAAATGCGTGTTAGACAAAAAAATAAGTTCTTTCAAAGACTCTCTTCTGCCGGCGACAAAGTCTTCCCGAAAAGAAAAGAATTGATTAATCACTTAAGCCAACAGTTTGGTGAAGATATTCAGGCATTCATAGATCGCTATTTTGCTCAAGAGTCTCCTCACGATTCCCCATTTTTTCTGCGTGAAGAGATAAAAGCATTGCAAGGCGTAGCTAAAGAGCTTACTCTCAATACTCAATCCTTTACACGTACGCGTATGGCCTTAAGTGAATGTTGGGATAAATTGAAGCTTTTTGAAAAAGAAAGAAAAAAAGTGCGTTCAGAGCAAAAAGAGCTTTTCAAGAACAATTACAATATTGTTTTAGAGCAAATTCAAGCTTTAGGAAAAGAAATTGAGTCCGGAGAAATTAGTGATTCAGAAATTTCTGATAAATTTGATGAAATTGCTAATGAGCTCCGCCGCTTAGCACTAGGGCGTGATGAACTAAAAGCCCTTCGTGAAGAAGTGTCAGCGCTGCAAAAACCATTCTATGATAAGCTAAAGTCTATCGAGCAGGAACGTCTATTTCAGATCAAAGAAAAAGATCGCCTAAAGAAATTTAAAGGTGTTGAGTTGCGCAATGCGATTGAAGCATTTATGCTCGATCTCGATAGTTATGATGTCGATAGTATGATTGCCAAACGGGATGAATTTCAGCAGAAAATCGCAGATTTACCGATGATTAAATCTGAAAAGCAGGATCTCGAGCGTCTATTAAAGCCTGTAAAGGATGCTATCGTCGATAAAAAAGAACAGACTCTTATGGCTCTCTCTGATGATGATCGCCAAGCCTTGCAACAGTTACATGAAATCCTTAAGCAACGTCTAGCGCAACGCGCTGAAATCAAAAGTCAGCTGGAATTAATCCGGAAGTCCAGAGGCGCATCAAGCCTAAGCTTTGAGCAGGCAATGAGCTATAACGCTCAAGAGGCACAAGAAAAAGAACGCTTGGAAAGAGTGTCTCATGGTATTGAAGAGATTAAAGGGAAGATTGCTACGCTTGAAGAAATCAAAGGATAATTTAGTGTGAAAAGCTGTCAAGATAGAGAGGGGGCTGATCTCCTTGATTTCCGCTCTCTAGCACAGCTGCCTTCATCGTCAAAATTTACGTCTATCGCCATTTTTGACCTGGACCACACTCTTTTAAATGTAAACAGTAGTTACTGTTTTGGAAAATTTCTTTACCGACAAGGGGTCTTTTCAACACTCCTAATGTTCAAACTTGTCAGTTTTTATGCTATGCATAAGGCTGGAATCCTCTCGATTAAAAACTTACAGCTAAAAATTTTTAGTACTCTTTTTAAGGGTCGGTCTTACCAATTCTTCTATGAAAAAGCGCGTGTCTTTATTCAAGAGTATTTGCCAGAGATGTATTATCAGCCTGCAGTAAAGGAATTTAAAGATGCACAGGCTCAAGGGGCATTTGTAGTGATTTTGTCTAGCGCTCCAGATTTTTTAGTGGGCCTGATAGCTAGGGAGCTAGGTGCTGTCCACTGGGAGGCTACTGCTTATTCTGTTGCCAGGAGTGGAAATTTCTCATCGATCTCCCGTTTTTTGTTGGGTAATGAAAAAGCAATATATAGCATTTTATGTTCTGAAAAGTTAGGGATAGACAAAGTAAATATCACTGCTTATACCGACAGTATTTTAGACCTTCCCTTATTAAACAGTGCAGGGAATAAGGTGGCTGTCAAGCCTGATAGGCAGCTCAAAGCATTATCAAAGTATCATTCCTGGAGAGTGATTTAAATGGTTAAATCAATAGGGATATATGGGGGAAGTTTCGATCCTATCCATTTCGGCCATATGAATTTGGCGATTGAGATGCTCGAAAAAGCAGGGCTTAATGAAGTCTGGTTTTGCCCAGCAAATGTTAATCCCCAAAAGTTGGATGAATTACCGATCTCTGCTGAAGACCGCCTTAGCATGCTTTTGTTGGGATTGGAAGGAATGCCGGGTTGTTTAATTCTCAATACTGAAATACTCCGCCCATCACCATCGTATACTATTGATACAATTAAAGAATTGTTAGCTGCCGAAGCGAAAAAGCCTGAGGGGGTTCAGTTTTTTCTGATCCTTGGTGAGGATTCTCTAGAAGGTTTTCCAAAATGGAAGTCCGTGGATGAAATTGTTCAGCTTGTACCATTATTGATTGGTTGCCGTTCTTATGTGGAAAAGATCCCCACTTCAGACCCTCTTTTGCGTGCCGCAATTGATAAAGGGAGGGTATTGACCCGCCGGATGGATATTAGCAGCTCTGAAATTCGGCAACGTATTTCACAAAAGAGATGCTGCCGGCATCTTTTACCACAAAAAGTGTTGGACTACATTCATAGGCATGAATTATACTTAAAACTCAGTTTGTGATTTAATTTTTATTTTAGAGAGGGTTTGTGAGTTCAAACAACGGAGCTTCTAAGCTTTTAGATGTTATTGCCCAGGCAATTTTTGATAAGAAAGGGGTAAACATCCTAGCGTTGGATGTCTCAGGCATTTCAACCATGACCGATTACTTCGTCATTGCTGAAGGGAATGTTGATCGCCATCTTAGTGCGATATGTACCTCAATAGTGGATGCAATGAAGCAAAGAGGAGAGATTCCTTTGCATGTAGAAGGACTCCGAGATAGCGATTGGGTGATCATTGATTTTGGATTTATCGTTGTTCATCTATTTACTCCTGATATGCGTGAAAAATATGCTATTGAGCAGCTATGGAAAGAAGGAAAGCTTGTCGATGTCAATATCATTATCAACAATGAGGGCAATAAGAATGCCTACTACATTTAATAAGGGCTGAGAGATGAAAAAACGCATTGTTATTACGGGAATGGGAGTCGTCTCCTGTTTTGGAAACGAAGTAGAACAATTTTATAAGCACTTACTTGCCGGTGATAGTGGTGTTAAGACTATCACATCCTTTCCAATTGATGATTTTCCTGTTAAGATTGCCGCCCCCATAGAGAATTTTGATTGCGGTGATTATCTTGATAAGAAACAGGCTCGCCGTGTTGATCGCAATATTGCGTTTACTGTCGTAGCAGGAAAGAAAGCGTTGGAATCTGCTGGACTTGGGCCTGAACAAAGAGCTTCATTAGTCCCCCAGCGATGCGGGGTGCTGGTCGGTTCGGGCATGGGTGGAATGAGCGTATTTGTCGATGGCGTAGAAACATTACATTCTAAAGGTCCAAAGCGCACATCTCCTTTTCTAATCCCTTATATTCTTCCTAATATGGGTAGTGCCACGCTAGCTATTGAAATCGGCTTTATGGGGCCTAATTATTCTATTTCGACCGCTTGTGCCACTGCAAATAATTGTATTCTTTCTGCAGCTGCTCATATCCGTGCCGGTGAAGCTGATCTAATGATTTGTGGAGGTTCTGAAGCTGCTATTATTCCTCTCGGAATGGCCGGCTTTTCAGCCTGTAAAGCTCTTTCATCTCGCAATGATGATCCCGTTCGTGCTTCTCGCCCTTGGGATAAAGGCCGCGATGGCTTTGTGATGGGTGAAGGTGCCGGAGTTCTTGTTATTGAATCTCTAGAGCATGCTCAGGCCCGTGGAGCAACCATTTTAGCCGAGTTGTTAGGCTGGGGGCTTTCGTGCGATGCGCATCATATGACAGAGCCTCATCCCGAAGGTGAAGGTGTCGTGCAATGCCTAGTCGGCGCTTTTAAAAATGCGGAAATTGTTGCCACAGATGTCAATTATATCAATGCCCATGCGACATCGACTCCTGTAGGTGATGTTGCTGAAGTGAGAGCTTTGAAAAAAGTCTTCCATCATCCTGAATCAATTGTGATGAATTCGACAAAGTCTATGATTGGTCACTCTCTTGGAGCCGCTGGAGGGCTTGAAGCAGTGGCTACTATTGAAGCAATTAGAACAGGACTTGTGCATCCAACGATCAATCTTGATGACCCTGAGGAGATCTGTGCTGGTTTCCAGCTGCCTACAAAAATGATGCCTTATCAAATTAAAGTAGCTGTTTCAAATTCATTTGGGTTTGGAGGTCACAATGCGACTTTAGTCTTTGCCCCCTTTCATGAGTAAACCTGAATGATTAAAGATGAGTCTTTCGGCATTATTCCTCTGCAAAAGATAGGCGGAGTGTGGCAAGTTCTCCTGATTAAGCAGCGATACGGAAGACACTGGTCTTTTCCCAAGGGTCATCCTGAAGGGAATGAAACACCGGAAGAATCTGCACTCCGAGAGTTTTTTGAAGAAACTGGGTTAACTGTAACACGGTATTTATCAGATTCTCCTCTGAGTGAATCATACGAATTCCGTTCTCGAGGTTCGAAAATCTCCAAGACGGTGCAGTATTTTGTTGCCGAAGTTGAAGGCAAAATTTCTTTAGATCCTAAAGAAATTGTGGCATGCAAATGGGTCCCCCTCACCGAAGCTTGCGACCATGTGACCTTCCCCCAAGCTAAAGAGCTCTGCGACCAAGCTATATTGCTCCTTGAAGGACAGGATTCTTAAAGGATAAAGAGGGAAGGCTGAAGACCGTGATTAATTTTTATTTACCTACTTTCTACTAAATCTATCACTTAAGTAGTTGAAGAAGCGAAACGTTTACGATATTCCAATTGCCTACCAGAATCTTCCAATTTGCTAATTAACAATTCTTATTTAATTTTATACCATTATTTTAAAAACTGGTAAAAAATATGATGCCCCAAGAAAACCTCCAGTTATCACAAACAATTCAGCAAAATAAAAAAGGCCTGGTTAAGTACCAGACCTGATGGATATTATCGAACTCTCGTCCTTAGAAACAAATAAGCGATTAACTTACATTACGAATGACTTTTTCAAGATCAACTAGAGATGGTTTTCTATTTAACTTTTCCATTTCAGCCATCACTTCTGCGATAGGTCTTTTAGCTATTTCTTGCCCATAAATAAACAGTGAAATATGATTATTGTAAGCAGCTTTGTTCTTGCGATTTGTTCCTTTGCCATTTTTTCATATTTATTCACTCGCAAGATATCAACAACGAACATTGTTATATTCCCAATAATTGGAACTGCTTCAACTAACCCTCTAACGATATTTTTTGCTCCCAGAAGTGCTTCTTGAAGATGGTGCTCTCTATGGTCACTAAAAATAGAACAAGCAAGGTGTACGATTGTATGAACAACACCCAATAAAGCTCGCGCTAAACCAGAAATTGTGCTGACAGCAGGTATATAACCTAGCAAGTTTAATTTAGTGTTTGACGAATCTGTGCTAGTTGAAGTGGACCAAGCCACCAAAGAATCAGGCGAGCGGTCTACTTTTGAAGTTATAAACAT
>JACCVN010000627.1 GCA_013698165.1 Parachlamydiaceae bacterium
ATACGGAAGTGATGTGACAGATTTAAGGTGCTATATTAACCGACAGGGGGTTTAGCTGAGTCCTCAAAATTTGTATGCTCCCTCCCTTAATTGTGCGCTAAAAGTCCATGAAACCCCATCCAAACATCCTATGATTATAATGGTCTGGTTCCGGCGGAGGCGACATAGGCTCTGCTAGCGCGACAGTGTTGAACAGAAGGTGCACCGATTTCTCAAATTGGTCAAGGGCCAAGGGGCCATTGTAGGCCCCAATATCAAGACTGCCGTTTGTGCGGAATCCATCCACGCCCTCGAAATTTTTTGATTGGGACACATCCACTTCAACATTGATGCTTTCTTCGTATAAACCAGGAGGAACTTTGCCTTGAGTTACCCAACCAGGATACCCCTCAGATCCTGTGTCAAGCCAGAAGGCAATTTGCTTCGCGGCGAGTGTCCAGTCAATGCCACATTCCAAGATAAACTTAAGGCTTTGCTCATAAGGCTGGCAGGCATAAGATGTAGACAATTGGGCAAAGCCTTCTGCTAACTCCAGCCCAAATTTCTGATTCAATGCCTCATCTTTCCATTGCAGATGTCCATCATTGATATATCGTTCGGCTAGGATTAGCATATCGATCAACAATACATTGGCCAGGGCATTCATCTGATAGAAATAGCTGACACCACTTTTCCGCTTGTCATGTAATCCCTGCATATCTTTAGTTTTATGGTATATGGAATTTCTCCAATCATAATACCCGCAGGCATCCCTCCAGTCGGTCATTCCCGTCTCCCGAGCGTTGGGATATCTGGTTTTGGCAAATGGGTTTTCCAAGCGCCCGCCACCCCCGGCAGGACTGAATGGTGAGAATTCCGATGAGGACCGAATAAGACGCACCATCACGTCTACCAACAAGATATATCTGCGCGAAGCTTGATGGTTATGGAACATGGCAGCCAAGTCTGGATAAATACCCAGGCGAATTAATTTGGCCGCATCATGCAAGGTCTTGCTCCTTGATTCGGCATATTTATCAGCGGAGACATCCTGAAGATACACGAATGTCTCGGGGATCGCTTTATAGTGGAAAACAAAGCCGGGTTCGGTCCCGTTCAGTTGAGCCAAATAGGGCTTCAATGCCGGGGGAAAATATTTGACAGCATAGATTCCAATGGGCTGAATGATCTGACTTTTGAATTGATCCGCCACTTCATGGAGGGCATTGCAGACGCTGTGTTCCTGCGCAAAGTAGTCGTATTTTTCACCCTTTTTTAAAAACTTGAATGCTTCGCAGCTACCATCAGAGGTCACGATGGCCGTGCGTCCTAATAAGCGGACGTTGGCGTTATCAGGGATATTCAACGTTTCTAATGGAATGGGCGGGATGCGCTCATTAAAGGAATTCAAGAGCTTTCTGTGCCATTTAGGGAGCATATGCTCATATTCGAGAAGTTGCAGGAGTTTGCCCATTCTGGTCATCATCAAAGAGGTGATCTTTCCATAGGTCGTTTCGGATCCACCACCCGCTTGGATATAAATGCTTTTTGCGTTCATATAATCCTGGACCAAGATGCGCATGAGCTCAGGATGCGCAAAAAGATAGCGGTTGAGATGCACCATGTCGTCATGTTTTAAGGAATTAACAATTAATTTTCGGGGCGCTGCGGGTTTTTTGATTTTTCCTTCCACCAGCTCTTGGTGCTGCCTCCAGATTGCGCCGGCAACCAACGACGCCAGTGGGGACTCGGGGATCACGTTCAGAGTTTCAGAAGGGACAATTCCATTCCAGAATTTCGCCAAAAAGGCCAAATCCCATTTCTTTGAATAACTATCGGCGAGGTATTTTTCCAGCCTTTTGGCATCCTGCGGATAATATCCATTTTGCCAATTTTTAAAGTCCACCGACTCATCACTTGAATGAGAGTCTAAATATTTTCCTAAAATATTTTTGAGCTCAGGGTCGTTGCAGACAGCTTTGTCAAAGATCGAAGATTCCCCACTTGGTATATGGCGGAGGATCTCCTTCATGGTTAATTTACTAGGATGAAGGAGACTGGTACCCAGAACGGCCTGTAAATAAGGGTTATAAGGAAAAATGCTCCTGCATTTTTGGACATTCGGGAATTGATCACTAAGCTTTATGCCCATTTTTGCAAGGTCTTTAAGAGAATCCATTGAATCGCTTTTATGATAGCGGCAATGATGTTCTAAAGCATTATCTCCATGCTTATCGACGTGGTGAAGATCGAACCCTATATCATTTTTTTCCTCATCATATTTCAGCATCCAAACCGATTTTGTAAAAAGGAATGTATGGCCATTTACAGGGTCGATCCAATGGGGGTCAAACCCTAACTCTTTCATTTGCAATAATTCATTGTTTCCAAAAACTTGCTTTGTCATTGCAATCCAGATAGTATTATTGGCTTTGGCTTGCATCTGGAGGACATGGCATAGGAGGCGTTTTTTTATCAACTCATGGAGGCCGTTCATTCCCTGAAAATCTCTGACATGAGAGTAGAGCCTGGCGGTCTCATTCAAAGTAGTCGTATTCAAGATACCTTTTATAAAAACTCCTAGCCTTAAATCCCCGCACAGCTGTGTCAAAGTCAGCAAGTCTCCCGTTGGTGTCCAGCTTTGACTAAGCGCGTTGAAAAATTCGGTATTTTTCGTGTTCCAGAATAAAATATTTG
>JACCVN010000629.1 GCA_013698165.1 Parachlamydiaceae bacterium
TGCTGCAAGTTGGAATGATTTTACTATAAATTTAAATTCTCGACCATACCTAGGAGCAATAAAAGCAGGAACTTGTTTATCTAAAAAAGATGTTCCAGCTTATTTCAAATATCTTACAACAATAAAGGGTTAAAGATGAATCTCACAATTTTTATATTTATGCTGATTGCATTGCAATTCATATATTGGTGTGTTGCCCGCAAGTCATCAAAGGATGTTTCAGATCAGCAAGACTATTTTCTTGCAGGTAAAAAGGTACAATTCTTCCCCCTAATGATGACCTTTGTTGGTGTTATTGTAGGGGGTGGAGTTGTGCTGGGGTCTGCTGATGAAGCCTACCTTTACGGCTGGCCCGTACTTTTCTATCCTTTGGGAGGCGCACTTGGACTGATGATTCTTGGTGCAGGTATAGGCAAAAGGTTAGCCGAATTTCCGGTATCGACGGTAGCGCAAATTTTTGAAGTTGTTTATCAATCCATGGTTTTGAAAAAGGTGACTTCGATTCTTTCAATGGTTTCTCTTTTTATGATCCTAGTTGGGCAGATTGTTGCTTCCAGTAAATTTTTTGTCAGTCTTCGCATAAGCAGCGCGCCATTTTTTGTTCTTTTTTGGGCTGTTGTTATTATCTACACCGTACAAGGAGGTTTAAAAGCAGTTATTTCTACTGATGCCGCACAGGCGTCTTTATTCATTGTCGTCTTTATCATTTGCTTTGCATATGTGTTTTATTATGAACCAATGGTTTCAGCGATTCCAATGCCAAGGGGAGAAAATTTGGCAAAGGTCTCCTCAAAACTTTCTGGGTGGCTTTTAATGCCTCTATTTTTCATTGTGGTTGAGCAGGATATAGCACAACGTTGTTTCGCAGGGGCTTCGCCAAAAATTGTTTCTCGTGCAGCATTTTCAGCTGGGATAGTGACTTTGGTTGTCTCTATAGTCCCTGTATTTTTTGGCATGCTAGCACAAGCGATGCAGTTAGAAGTGCCTCAAGGTGGAAGCGTGCTCATGAGCGCAATTATTGCGACCACAAATCCAATCTTATCCGCCTTGGTGGGATGTGCAGTGTTGGCTGCAATGATTTCTACTGCGACAGCGCTCATTAATGCAATTAGCTCTAATCTATCAAGTGATTTCAATTTTGTCAGTTTAAAGTCTGCTGGCAGCTTGCCATTAGTGAGAGGAATTACTTTTCTGATCTCGATTGCAGCAATTCTTTTTGCTTTCTATTTTGACAACATCGTAGACATATTGATTCAAAGTTATGAGCTATCGGTCAGTTGCCTTTTTATTCCAATATTTATCGCTCTCTTCAAAAAACAAGGAAATTTCATTTCAGCACTTCTGGCAATGCTTCTTGGTGCTTTTGGATTTGTGTTCTTTCGCATTTATCCAATTGAGTTCCCCAAGGAGATTGCAAGTATATTGTTGTCATTTGCAGGATTTATTTCTGGTGAAGTGATCGCCTACTTTCGTCAAAATTTGAAGACTGTCTATGAAAGATAGAATCTTAAAAACATCCCAATTGCAGGCAATACGCGTTTTTGACAAAGGGGAAGAGCTCATAATTCCAGCGAATGAAGACCTGCAATGCGACTATCGTCGTCTTCAATCAGGAGTCCAGGATGTTAAGGTTAGAAAGTCCCTCGTTGAAAGACTTTATAACGTTCAAAAACGCTTGAAGAAACACTCTGAAGGATTGCAACTGATTTTGGTTGAGGGATATCGCTCGCCAGAATATCAGGAACGGTACTATTTAAATGAATTGTTTGTAAGGTGTCATGGGAATTCCGGATTGGATTTTAGCCAAATGCTAGAACATGTGCATCAATTTGTTGCTTTACCAAGTGTGGCAGGGCACCCTACCGGCGGAGCTATTGACTTGACCTTGGCAATCAATGGTTGTGAAATACCTATGGGTGGCGAGAAAGCTGATTTTAGCTGTCCGGAATTATTGCCCACATTTTCACCTCTGACAACTTCTGAGCAAACTTACTGGCGATCGGTTTTGCATGATGCGATGGTATCGGAAGGATTTGCACCCTTTTATGGCGAATGGTGGCACTTCTCCTATGGCGATCGTGAATGGGCGGCATTTTATGGCCATTCTGAAGCACTTTACGGACCCCTTTATGAGTAAACGTTTAAATTTAAAGCTCATATACTCGACATAGCTGTATCTGAGAAATTTCGGCTATGTTGAGTATACACTACCACAGAGCCCACAGACTCGACTTTAGGACTTTTAGCTGTAAAGTGAACAGAGGACAAATTGAATGGAGCGAAGTCAAAAAGATCTTCGTAATACTTTGTTCTAAGCCGCGAATGCGGCGACAGCATGTAGCCACACGCGTAA
>JACCVN010000127.1 GCA_013698165.1 Parachlamydiaceae bacterium
AGATAGCATTCTGTGGCAAATTCATCACTTTCTGCGCTAACATATTTTGATTGCAGTTGTTCAATAATTGATTCGATTTGTGTACATTCAACATCAGTCAGTGAAATGCACGCCAAATTTGCTTTTAATTCCATCATAATATTACCTTTGAATGATTTTGGCAAAAGGTTATCATAGATTCAAATTTTGGCGAAGTGTTAAATTAATTATGGCTCTTCTGAGATTTGCGTGATAAATAATTTTTGCATTTGTTCATCTTCCTACTGCTGTATTAACCAATAGGTTGTGACAAGTACTATTTTCATTTAAATAATTTATTTACTACCCAAGCCTCCGAAGAGCCTTATTATATAGTTATTGGTTGTTTTTTTATGTGAGGACCATAATGAGTTGCAGAAAGTCATCTATAGGTATTATTGGTGGAGCCGGGCCAACAGCAGGAGCGCATTTATTTCAAAAGATTATAGCTGTTTGTCAAGAATATTATCATTGCAAAAGAGATGCGGATTTTCCTCATATCATCTTAATGAACTATCCTTTTGCTGATATGCTGGGCGAAGAAGTTAATCGTAATCTTATTAATGAACAGTTAAAAGAAAATATTTCTAATTTAATTGCTAACAAAGTTGCCTTTGCTGCGATAGCATGTAATACCTTACACGGGTTTCTTCCTTCAAAAATTGAAGGAGTGATATTAGTCCATATCATTGAAGAGACAAAAAGATACCTCAATGAGAAAAATTGGAAAACTCCATTGATCTTGTGCTCTTCAACAGCTGCTAAGAGCAAACTTCACGCCAATTATTTTGAGTGCTATTACCCTGAAGCATCGACACAAAAGAAGATCGATGATTTAATAGAAGCTGTTACTGCTGGTTGTTGTTTAAAGATATCATCATCACTTTTAAGTTCGCTAATTGATGAAAATGAGACAGTCGTCCTGGGATGTACGGAATTATCTGTCATTCATGAGGTTGAGCCGTTAAGACACTTGAAAGTGTGCAACCCTAATCAAATAGTTGCAGAAAAAATGTGCGCATTAGTTTTTAATCAAGCGGATTTTTAAAATGAAGATAGTGATAATTAATGATGTTCATGTGGGTAAGCCTCTGATGCATGGTGACAAAGCCCGTTCCTCTTCCGAAGTTGTCATGAACATGTTCGAATCTTTTCTTCAGGATCTCGTTATAAGACATAGACCTGACTTAGTCATCAACATGGGTGACCTTATTCGCAGTGAGACCGGTAATGTCGACCTTGACAGGTATCACAAACTAATGAGTCAATACAGTTTATTACAAATACCTGTTGTTCATTTAATCGGTAATCATGAGATTAAACGATTACAATTCGAAGATATTGAGGCAGCATGGAGATCTCATGGCTTTGAGCAAGATCGTTTTGGCCTCAGATCGTTTGGAGATGTGGATGTTATTTGGCTTGGAATTGATCAGGAAGAAAAAGGTTCTAAAAACTTTATATTGCCCCCTAAGCAGCTCGCATGGTTAAAACAGACTTTAAATGGGTCCACCAAACAGACCCTAATTTTTATTCACTGTCCCATTGATGACCAAGATGTTAGTGGAAACTTTTTTTACGAATTTTTAGATGGAAGAAAGAAAGATGGTCTTTTCCTAAAGAATCAAAATGCTGTAAGAGAGCTAATCCAAGCAAGGCAAAACGTTATTGCAGTTTTTCAAGCACATTTGCATTATTTTCATGCGCGAATTCTAGATGGAATTTCCTATATTACGTGCCCGGCTATGAATGATAATATTTGCGGACCTCATGTTGTGAATAATAATCCGGAAGTTTATACAGTGGTTACGATTGAGGAGGATTTTCTAGTCGCAAAGGCGTATTCTGGTGAGCACTGCTTTGCTGGCTTTGAGCGAAGTCTATCCAAACAACTCTAATTATTTTCAATCAGAACTTTGGATCATCCTCAATGCCGGGATGCTTAGGTCGTAAAGCCTTGAACTGCTTAAGATCCTGGGATTTGGTGAATTTCTTCCCCAAGTGCTGGTTTGACAATATTACTTGTAATGTGAACTGCATTAAAAAAATCATTGGCTTTTGAGGTATTGTGTTCGATGTCAGTGCTATTTGGAGTTGTCGCTCTCACATAAAAGATGTGCCTTGACCCATGAAACAGTGTGACAGCATTAAAACTTCCATCCTCCTCATTGATCCATCCAATAGATAAAAAAGCCTTGTCATTTTCTGGTTGATGATTTACATACAAAACATGAAAGTTTTTATGTGAAGATTCAATGTCATTTACAAAGTATTTGCCAAAATCAGTAAAGTTAAAATCTTTATCAACTCCATTAGCAAAAATTTCAAAGGACATCCCCTCGTTATCTGTCGCCCCTACCCCTGTTAATCCCTCCACAGTGATCTCTTTAGGTTGACCGGGAAAGGCAATGAGTACTTGATCTCTTTCAGTTGAAAAATCGTCGTTATAATATCCGTAGTCAATAGCAGTAAAAGCTTGATCTGCCTTTTCCCCCACTTGGTTTCCTTGGACATTTTGGATAGGGGCAGGTTCGTTCACCTTGGTTTGCCCGCTTACCTGTGTAGTAAGTACAATAGCACTTGCCAAAGCTACAAATGCTGACACATAATTTTTTGTTTTCATGATGCTTACCTCTCATTTTATTGCAGCATTTTACCTTTACTTGAATATACATGCAATTAATATGCCATATGCGGAATTTTTTCCATCAAAACCCACGCGCTATCAAAACCCTCCCTATTGCAATAATCGCTAAAGGACATTCTTCGATTTGCCTTTAGCTCTATGTAAGTTTTTACTAAAAGCTATGCTAGCTCTTTCCTTTTCTCCCACTTAAATAAAGATACGTAAATAATGATATTTCATTTCTTATTGATATTCATGCAATGCTGTAATGAAATATGGTAAAAAAGGGGAATTCTCTAGAAACAAAAAAAGGCACAAAAGAATTTCTTCTTAAGTGCCTGAATATGAAATCTCCGGGTGCTAGATTCGAACTAGCGACCAATGGATTAACAGTCCACTGCTCTACCGCTGAGCTAACCCGGAATAACACCACCATTCTATGACTGTTAAATATTTACCGCAAGAGCAAATTTATGGATAATCTCTAAGAGATTTAACCCACTGGAAATGACTACTTTACCACAAGAACATTTGTATTCTCAAATTTTAGAAGTTTGAATATATACTCGGTATAGCTGAATCTGAGAAATTTTGACTGCGCCAAAGCCTGGAGTTGAGCTCTTTTAAGGGCCGCGTATTGAAAGAGCGTATGCACGCTTCGCTGGCTCCTGCTGCGAGACGCAGCAGGCTACGGCTCCGTAGCAGGCTACGACTCGCAGCAGGCTACATTTCAATGTCCTTGTTGTCGTTAATGTCGTTCGTCCTTAATATCTTTTATTACAAATTCTGCATATGATAACGAAAAGAGTTTGACTCTGCAGCGAGATGCGCAGGCGAATTATTGCTACAATGAACCAAGTTTTAAAGGGGAGAATGTGATGACCGCTACAGCTTTTATTCGCGCTAAAGTAATTCGAATTTTCTTAATTGCTTGTGCGCTTTTGATGGCGACTGGCACATTGTCAGCAGCAAATTTACACTTATTCCTGGTTGGCGATTATGATTCATCCGAATTACTTCCGGCATTGAAGTTCGATATTGCAAATCTTCGGCGTGAAGCTCGCGAAATTTCATCTAACACCGGCTTAAAAATCATAGAAACAATATTAGTCGGTTCTGAAGCCAGAACGGCCACTGTATTGGCAAAGCTCAAAGCTTTGAATGCAGGCTCTAATGATGTCATCTTCTTCTATTTTACGGGCCATGGCTTTAGAATGCCTTCTAAGGGGATTGATCCTTGGCCATTCATGTACTTTGCAAAAGAACACAAAGCGATTGATTTTAGTGAAGTTCATGAAATTATAAGCAGAAAAAACGTTCGATTGCGAATTTTGATTATTGATGGTTGCAATAATGTTCTTACGGAAAATTCTGTGCCAACTGTTAAGAATGTCATTTATTCATCCAGCCTGACGAGATTAGTTAGAGACAACTATAGAAAGCTATTCTTGGATTCTGAAGGAACAATTTCTATGGCTGCCTGTCAACCTGGACAAACGTCCTTAGCACTTAAAAATGGAAGTTTATACACGCTTTCTTTTCTACAATGTCTGCATGTCGCAGTTAAAAAGAAAGGTAACTTCTTAGACTGGCAGGGGCTTTTGGATGAAACAACAGATATGGCCATCGCTTGGGCAATAGCCATAAATGAGGAACAACATCCGATTTTCCTTATAGAGCCTTAATCTATAGCTTCGTCAGCTTCGCAAGTTTTGCTATGAGAGTCCGCTCTTTGTTGTCTTTGGAAAAGAGGATCTTGTACATTAGACCTAGTTGACTAGTAGACACCTTTTGGACAACGCCAATGCCGAACATTTGATGGCTGATAAGCTGACCTTCACTTAAGTCTGAAACGAATTCTTCCGTGATTTCTGCGATCGGCTTTGGAAGGGTTGTTTTTTTTGAAGATGCAGAGAGGACTTTCGGTGGGCTTTTAACCACTTCAATATATTCAAGAGGAAGTTCCTTGAGAAATCGGCTGGCCCTCTGTTGACGCGAGGTCCCCCAAATAAGACGTTGCTTTGCCAGCGTAAGATAAAGATGCTCTTTTGCGCGTGTTATGCCCACATAGCAAAGGCGCCTTTCCTCTTCAAGTTGTTCCGGAGATTCCCTCGAGTTGATATGCGGGAAAAGGT
>JACCVN010000046.1 GCA_013698165.1 Parachlamydiaceae bacterium
AAGATGATTTAAAAAATGTGGACCATCTCTCAAAAATTTATAACAATAGTCATCTTAAAGAATTGGCTGAACATCTGAGTCAAATTTAGGGAATAGGATAGGAAATCTGCAAGAAGGGAAGAAAGCGGCTTTTCACGCTCAAACTTTCAAATGAAAATTCCAATCTGGTGAGTGGATTAAAGAGATGAGAGGTATTTACCGACTCGCTCATTATCCCGTAGCTGAAAGACCTGAACTTGTTCTCTGGATTCTTTGGAGTTGTAATAGGAAAAGAGAGCTTCAAGGTATTTGTTCACATGATATACGACGACATGAAACTGCGCTGGATATCCATGAACTTAGGATACAATGCCCTCTAAAATGCATATTTCTGTTCCTTCGCTTTGGCTATGCCACTATTCTTTATAAACTGCATAAAGCCGAGGAAAATAAATTATTTTTTAATTGAGACTGTTTTTGAAGTTCTATATTATGAGGAAAATAGAGCTACGAAAAAATTGGGTGTCATTCAAGTAGGATTCGACCGAAGCTTTAATAAATTTGAAAAGAGACCCATCTATGGTTAAGTTGATTTTTTTTGTACTGATTTTTGCTATACTTTGCACTTGTCCACAAATTTCTTATGGAGAAAACATGCCATCTGCAGTGAAGACTGATTCAAATTACTCACTGGATTTGACTGGGAATCAACTCATTTTTTTTCCGACTGATCTATTTAATCAGATTAATCTTGAAGAGTTATGGATCGATGATAACCAGATTTCAGAAATTCCATTTGAAATTGTTCATTTGATTAATCTTAAAAGATTGAGCGCCTATAAAAATAGATTGACAATTCTTCCTGCATCCATTTTTAAATTAGCGAATCTAGAGAGACTTAACCTCAGTGTCAATAAGCTGGACTCTATTTCAGATGATATCGGAAATTTGACAAGGTTGCAGGTGCTCGATGTAAATCACAACCATTTATCCGAGCTTTCAGAAGCAATTGGCAATCTTAAAAATCTGCGTTTTCTTTATTTGGCAGGCAACTGTTTGGAATCGCTTCCTCAACCACTAGAAAACCTTAAGAAGCTTGCTTACTTGAATATTACTCATGGCAATTTCAAGACATTTCCTGAATGTATTGGCGGTATGGAGAATCTTTTTGAGTTGAGAATGTATAACAATGCAATTGAATCGATCCCTGATTGTATTGTTCACCTTCAGAAGTTAAGAGAGATTCATGCCATGAATAACCGAATATGCTCCCTTTCACACTCTATTGGAAATCTAACCTCTTTGAGAAAATTGATGTTAGAAAACAATCATTTACAGACTTTGCCTGAAAGCATAGGCAACTTGGGAAATCTTACAGACCTCGATTTAAGAGGAAACAAGCTGAATTCTCTTCCTGAATCGATTGGAAATTTGAAATCCCTAAGATTTTTAGATTTGAGAGATAACAAGCTTAAATCCCTCCCGAAAAGTCTGCTCAATCTCACCCATTTAGAAAAATTAGATGTAAGATTGAATAAGGGTCTTGTTATACCTGAGTGGTTTCAAGAACTTGAGAGCCGAGGTTGTACGATCTTCTATTAAGCGTACGTTAAGGCGAGGTCGTTTCATCGAGGTTCCTTGATAAAGTTATATTTCCACAAGGAAACTACATTTAGCCACAAATAGTCAATAATAACTTTACTTTGTATTAGCATCATTTTCAATTAATATTTTAAATTGGGCGGGCAACGTTGGCGCAAGGAATGTTCAAATAGTTATACCATATAAAATAAAATTATGCTATATTATTGATAATGAAGATCAATTAAATAGACATCACCACATTTCGGATAGTTATTCGTCATACCACTCCCAATTCTCTATTTGGTTTTCATCACATTCATTCCATTCCACAGATTCTATTCGATCTTCATGAGCAAATGCTTTTGCGTATGCACTTTCAAGATCACCCTATTTTTTTGCTGGAGCTCATCCAGTGCTTTATTAAGGGCTTCTGTTGTGAAACGACTGATTTGCTTTTTAGGAAGACAACGATGAAGGCGGGCGACTAAAGTGGGAGAAAGTGAGAGGGTCAATTAACCGTATGTTTCATATTTTCACCTTGGTCCTATTCACATTCTACTTAACATGTGAACACAGGTCAAGTAATTTAACAATTCCAATATTTTTTTACATCGATAATGATTATATGATATATTTCGGAGAATTCAACCACTATGGACTAAAGTCCATAGATTGCTGCTCGTCTGAAAGATCGATTTCGACTAAAGTCGACTGAAAGATTCCGACTAAAGTCGGTTAAAAGACAGACTGAAAGTCTGTTTCTATTTA
>JACCVN010000087.1 GCA_013698165.1 Parachlamydiaceae bacterium
TTTTGAACAAATTGATCACATGATTCTATATCGCTATCCGCTGTTCCTTTAACGACAAGAAAAGGAGATCGAATTTTGCTATAATTGACTGCGGGTTTGAGGAATGCATCTGCATGATAAAGATAGGTCATCCCTCCCATCGATTGCTTGGGTGTAGGGTTGTTAATGATGTGCTCTACAAGAACATCAAACTCTTGGCGGGTTGAAGGAATATCAGAGGAAAAGGGAAGCCATCTTGGGATTGTGTCATATAAGCGTATCCAAAATGAATTCTGTTTCCAGTTTTCAAAAAACTGCCATAATTCGTCAGCCCAACCCCAATCTCCAGCCCCAACCCAGTTGATTGTTGCAATAGTATTAAGGTACATAGTGGAGAGGTCTGTGACTAATGGACCGCCCTCTGATACTCCAATAAAAATGAGTTTACCATTCCAACCTTGAGGTGGATGTTCTTCTAAATGGTGAATGACTGCCAAATGATCTTTCAGTCTTTGAGAGCGGGAGTAGTGTTCCCAGAATACTTTCTCATCAACCTGATTGCCATCAACTCCACATTTTTCAATTGTAAGGTATCCAACTTGGAGAGATTGGATTCTTTCAGCGAAATATTCTCGAATGAAAAATACACTTCCGACATCTCCTTTACTTGAAGATCCTTCACAGAGGATAAGAATTGGATATGTCCTGTCAATGGTGTCAGGATTACTAAAATAATAGACAATTGGTAATGCATTCTCTTCACCGTCAATCGTAAAGCAAATAGAAGGCGGAATATTATATTCATCAGCCTTTAAAGACGAAGAGAAAGTCAGCAGAAGACTAACAAAAATTAAAAGTTTTATTACGTATGAAGGGTCTTTTCTCATATATTTTTTATTCTTTATGCTCTGAAGAAGGCTCATCTCAAACTCCTTCCATAGTGCTGGAGTTTAGGAGGTATTTCTTGAGAAATTCTCGAATATTTTTGGGTAAAGAGTATGATTTCCTTTCTGCATTGGAAAATAGATCTGAATAGGTATCAGTCTACCATTCGGAAATTCAAGATCTTTTCGATAGGAGTCGTTGAGATCGTATTTCACAGTGCCAATGAGATGAGGTCCTGTAGGAGCAGGCAAGGCATCAGTAGTTGTAAATGTTTTTTTTGTCATAGTATTTTTGGGGATTGATGAGGACATTTTACTAGTATTTTCGAGAGAAATCAAGAGATTACAGCAATTTGTTACAGCAGTTTTTTATGACAACATTTTATTTCAATGTAATTGCATTGACCCTAACGTGAACGTCATTCCTTATAATGGGCGCACCCTTTAAAATTAAAGGGATATTAAAGGATGAGGAAATCGATGGCTTATACAGTTAAAAAATTAAGTGAACTCTCTGGAGTGACGATACGCACCCTTCATTTCTACGAGGAAATCAACCTGTTAAACCGGCATATCACGGTTCTAATGGGTACCGGTATTACGAGGAAAAGGAGCTTTTGAGCAACTACAACAGATCTTATTTTTTAAGGAACTTGGTTTTTCATTAAAACAGATCCAAAAGGTTCTGGGACGAGATGACTTTGACTTGCTTTCGGCCCTTTATTCACACAGGAAGTCTTTGAATCAAGAATGGGAGAAAATAGGGCAGCTACTTAAGACCATCGATAAGACGATCAAACACCTAAAAGGAAAGAAAAAATGAAAGACAAAGAGATATTCGATGGTTTCAATATCACCCTCGTGAAAAAAGCAAAAGAAGGTACGTCCTATTTTGCTGCTGAAGAAATAGTTGGAAAAAGTATTAAAAATCCCACAAAAAATGTTGAAGATGTTGAAAAAAGGGGGAAAGCGTTCTATGAGAAGACTACCGAGACACCTCATGCAATCTTTAGAGAGCTCGCTCAATGCATTGAAAAGAGGCTAAACCCTGCTTCAGCTGAAGTGCAGCAGATCATAAAAAAACACCATAAAATTATCGATGGGTGTCCGCAGAGGAAATGGAAATGATGCCGATTAGGATTGGTGGCAAAGAAGCCTATGCGCGTTATCGAGCGTTAGCAGCCAAAAAACGCATTGGCGCAAGTGTCAATGCTTATCTCATTTCAAAACAAGAAGACAAAATCTTGCTGCATTTGAGGAGAAATACCGGCTATTGCGATGGAATGTGGAGTTTGATTGCAGGCCATGTAGAAGATGGAGAATCAGCCACTGAGGGGATGAGTAGGGAAGCACATAAAGAAATTGGGATTCAGATCGAGCCTCTGAAACTGAAAGCTGTCCACGTGATGCATCGAAAAACAAATCGGCTCAATGTTGATATCTTTTTCGAATGTGCGTCCTGGGAGGGCAATATCATCAACCGCGAACCTGATAAATGCGAGCGCATTGCATTTTTTCCACTAGACACATTGCCATTAAACGTAGTGGATTATAACGTCACAGCCTTAAAGGCTATTCGGGAAGGGAATTTTTACTCTGAATGTGGATGGATGCCATGATTTTAAAGAAGGAGTTTTATTTCATTCGTCATGGGCAGACAGATCATAATATTTCAGCAGTAGAAAAAATTGATCTCCCTGCTCATACCACCTTAAATTCTACAGGTTTAACTCAAGCCAATGGAATCGAACCGATTATTGCCTCTTTACCGATTAAGACCGTTTGTTGCAGCCCCTTTAAACGTGCTCAAGAAACCAAAGACATCGTTACCTCTAGGCTGTCGGCCCACCACTGTGAGATAGAGGAGCTTGGTGAATGTTCCAGTCTAATATGGAAAGAGATGACCTCTCTTGGAACCATGGCTTACTTGCAGGCCAAAGACCCTGTGCGTAAATTCATGCAGCAAGTGCTCAAAGGGGTAAACC
>JACCVN010000130.1 GCA_013698165.1 Parachlamydiaceae bacterium
AGCTGAACAGGAATTAACCGGGGGATATCATACTGAATATGGCGGAATGAAGTTTGCCATCTTCTTTCTAGGAGAATATATCAATATACTGGCTGTTTCTGCAATCGCTGTCACATTATTTCTTGGCGGTTGGCATGGTCCAGGTGATCTTCCCGTATTGTGGTTTGCCCTAAAGGTCGCTGCTTTTGTATTCCTATTTATGTGGGTGCGCGCCACTATGCCTCGATTCCGATACGATCAACTGATGAGTTTTGGATGGAAGGTGTTGATTCCGATGGCGACTTTGAATTTATTCCTCACTGCTTACTTTACATTGGTGTGATATGAAAAAAAAGCTGCTTCAAGTCTTCACAATGTTCCGTGGGTTGTTTATCGTCTTAAAATACTCTTTTAAAAAGCCGGTGACCCTCCGCTATCCAGAAGAAAAACGCAAGCTGCCCAGTCGTTCGCGAGGTCGTCATTATTTGACAAAGTGGACAGATGGTAAAGAACGCTGCGTCGGTTGTGAACTTTGTGCCATTGTTTGCCCTTCGCAAGCGATCTATGTCAAGCCTGCCCAGAATGATCCTGAAGACCCAACTTCTCATGGAGAAAGGTATGCCAGTGACTTTCAGATCAATATGCTCAGATGTATTTTTTGCGGCTATTGTGAAGAAGCCTGTCCTACAGGCGCAATTATCTTAAGCAGTGAATATGAGCTTTCTGGGTATACGCGTGAATCTCTGATCTATACTAAAGACATGCTGACAGAAAAAAATCCCGGTGATTCAGGCCGCGATCCGAAGAGGGAGATCTAATCATGGCGCTGTCGGCATATCTTTTTCAGTGGGCTTTAGGCCTGGCCATGATTCTTTCTGCGTTAGGAGTACTGTTGGCGCGAAAGCCTGTACATGCCAGCCTTTCATTTTTGTTGACCCTCATGACATTGGCGCTGACCTATATAAATCTTTCCGCGTCATTCATTGGCGTTATGCAAGTGTTGGTGTATGGAGGTGCAATTCTTGTGACATTTATTTTTGTGATCATCCTTTTTCAAGATGCACATTATCAAATTGATAAGCACCCTGCCCATACCTCAAAATTTCTATTATATATCGCTGCAGTTGCCTTTATAGCTGCTTTAGTAGCATTTGCCAAAATCCTTTATGACTTTCCCACCGTGATCCCAAAAAAGATTCCTGATTTTGGAAATGTGGAAGGTCTCGGAAGGGTGCTTTATTTGGACTTCTTCTTTCCTTTTGAAGCGGTAATATTTTTATTTTTGGTAGCAATCGTCGGTGCATTTTTTATCGGAAAAAAGGATTTATAAAAGAATATGGATATTCCATTAGTGATTTTTTTTAGCATGGCGCTTTTTGCTGTGGGTGTCTTCGGTGTAATTGCAAAACGCAATACGCTTATTCTCTTTTTGTCCATCGAGCTTATGCTCAACGCGTCGAATTTACTCTTTGTGGCTTTTTCTGATTATTGGGGCAATTTGACTGGCCAGGTTTGGGTTTTCTTTGTGCTCGTTGTCGCCGCTGCTGAAGCCGCTGTCGGATTGGCCATCATTATAAATCTATTTCGGACAAAACAATCTGTTGATATCGATCAGTACAACGATTTGAGAGGATAATATGCTGCATCCGATTTGGCTTGGACTTTTTTCTCCGCTTGTAGGTTTTCTAATTCTGCTTATTGGCGGTCGTTGGATTAATCGCAGAGCAGCCGGGATTATTGCATCTGTAGCGATGCTGATTGCCTTTGTAGTTTTTGCCAGCCTGCTTTACGTTCAAGTCGCCCAAGATACTGCTCCGGCTACACATATTCTTTACAAATGGATTTCACTGCCGGGCATAAAAGCAGACATTGCGCTGCATCTCGATCATCTTTCTTTGCTGATGGCGTTGATCATTACCGGAGTTGGTTTTTTAATTCATGTTTATTCAATCGGATATATGGACCATGAAGCAGATTTCGTGCGCTATTTCGCATGTTTGAACTTTTTTGTCTTTGCAATGCTCATTTTAGTGTTGTCTAGCAGTTTGCTACTTCTTTTTGTGGGTTGGGAAGGAGTGGGCCTAGCCTCTTACTTATTGATCGGTTTCGATTATCATCGCCCTTCAGCTGCTAATGCTGCGACAAAAGCTTTTGTTGTCAACCGTATTGGTGATGTAGGTTTACTGCTGGCGATTCTGTTGGTATTCCAGATTTTTGGCACTAGCGATATGGTCGAGATCATACGCCGAGCGCCTCTTGAGTTTACTGTAGGAGCGCCACTAGTTGTACTATTGACCATTCTTATCTTTTGGGGAGCCACCGGGAAGTCTGCTCAATTGCCCCTACACGTGTGGTTACCGGATGCGATGGAAGGCCCAACGCCAGTCTCAGCCCTTATTCATGCTGCTACAATGGTGACAGCTGGGGTTTATATTATCGTTCGTCTTCACGAATTTTTCCTGCTTGCGCCCTTGACAATGCAACTTGTCGGCTATGTCGGAGGGGCAACAGCTCTCTTTGCCGCACTTTGCGCTACAGCGCAGACAGACCTCAAGCGAGTACTTGCTTATTCCACGATTAGCCAGTTGGGACTCATGTTCTTAGCTTGCGGTGCAGGCGCATTTTATGCAGCTATGTTCCATTTAACCGCTCATGCTTTTGTAAAAGCTCAACTTTTTCTTTCTGCTGGAAATGTTCTGCATATGACCGGTGGTGTCACCGACATGAGGAAAATGGGGGGGTTGGCAAAGCAATTAGGCGTCACACAAGTTCTATTTTTGATCGGTGTTTTGGCAATGGGAGGAGTTCCTCCGCTATCAATTTTCTTTAGTAAAGATCTGATCCTTGAAGAAGAATATCTTTCAGGGCATGTTTTCTTATTTTATATGGGTCTGGCAGTCACCTTGCTGACAGCATTTTATTTGATGCGGGCTTATTGCATGACTTTTCTTGGAAAATCTAACTTTGATGCAAAAATGCTGCACTTTGTTAAGGAAGCTCCACGAGTCATGCTAATTCCTGTCTCGATATTAGCCTTCTTAAGCATTACTGGCGGCCTTCTCGGCTTCTCACTCCGTGGCCAACCTCCTTTAGAAAAATTTTTAACCGAACAAGACCCATCATTCATTTCTCATGCATTTTCAAATGGGTTCCATATCAATTGGGAAATGTGGATGTCTATCTCTGCAGCCTTGTTGGGGGTGATTTCAGCGGCAGTTCTTTATACAAAGTATAGCGACAAGCTTGGGCCGACGATAGCTCTGTTCAATAAAGCTTTTTATGTCGATGAGATCTATGAATATCTTTTCGTTATCCCCTTAAAATCAATATCAAGATTTATTGTTGGCCAATTGGAGCCTGTAGTTTTTGATGGCTCAATCCGCGCTTTATCGAGGGGGACAGAGAATACCGCGAGGCAGTTACAAAAATTTCAAAGTGGGCAGATTCGTTCCTATCTGTCATGGCTGTTACTTGGAGCTGTGGCACTGATTGTCTATTTAATTTACTAAGGCTTTTGCATGCAAATTCTCACATTTCTATTTGGAGCGCCGCTAGTCGCCTCGCTTTTGACTTTTATATTGCCCAGCTTGTCACGGACATCGACAAAACGATTCGCTTTTGTTCTCAGTCTTTTGCCTCTAGTGATCTTGTTTTATGGTTGGTATAGGTTGCCGGGAGCAGAGATCAATCACCCTTGGCTTTCAGCTCTTTCGATTAATTTCCACTTGAAGATAGACCCACTTTCGCATTTATTTCTATGGCTGACAGCCATAGTTATTCCAATCAGTATTCTTGCAACCCCTAGCCGTGATATCCATGGTGGAAAAGTCTACTATGGCTTGATTCTTCTTCTTCAAGGTTTGTTGATTGGATTTTTCACAGCTAGAGATTTGGCCCTTTTCACCATTTTTTGGGAATCGATGCTCCTGCCCTTATATTTTATCATTTCTCTTTGGGGCGGCCCTAAGCGTTATCATGCTGCCTTAAAATTCTTGATTTATATGATTGCCGGCTCAACTCTAATGGTCGCTGCTGTGTTAGGTCTTTATTTTGCGCACGCATCGGTTCAAGGAGTGGGGAGTTTTAACTTTC
>JACCVN010000136.1 GCA_013698165.1 Parachlamydiaceae bacterium
TTGTTCATGAAGTTTAAGGGGAACCTCATAAATACTATGCTCTACATCCACTTCTTCAAAGACTGCGTTTCGTGGGACATTGCAAAAAAGGCTAATCTTATCCTTAACATCTTCAGCTAACGACATTTCACACCGGCAAAGGATCATGTCAGGGAAGATTCCGATTTCACGCAAAACTTGTGCTGAATGCTGTGAAGGTTTTGTTTTGACTTCTCCGGCAGCCTTTAGATAAGGCACATAAGTGAGGTGAATATTCATGCAGTCGCCAGGATGATCATACCGGAATTGACGGATCGCTTCCATGAATGGCAACGATTCTATATCACCGACAGTGCCTCCAATTTCAACGAGGACAACATCAATACCCTCAATCTGTTTAGAACAATTCAGGATCCTCTGTTTGATCTCATCGGTAATATGCGGAATGACTTGGACAGTTTTACCAAGATATCCACCTTCGCGTTCACGACGGAGAACTGTATGGTAGATTTGTCCTGAAGTAATATTTGAGGCTTTAGACAATGGGGAATTTGTGTAGCGGTAATAATGCCCGAGATCAAGGTCGGTTTCAGCTCCATCATCTGTAACATAGACTTCGCCATGTTGATAAGGGTTCATAGTGCCGGGATCGACATTAAGGTAAGGATCGCATTTGAGCATAGCGATTTTGATACCCTTTTTTTCTAATAGCATACCAATGGACGCAGAGGTCAATCCCTTGCCTAGAGATGAGCAGACGCCACCGGTGATAAAAATATATTTTGTTTGCATAGTAGTCTCTCAACTTTTTTGATGTCTTCAGGTATGTCTACACCAGTAGAATGACTTTCTACTATTGCGACTTTAATTTTATAGCCTTTTTCTAAGGCTTTGAGTTGTTCTAAATCTTCCGCTATTTGCAACGGGGTTGTGTTAAGAGAGGAGTATGTCATTAAAAACTCGGGACGGTAGGCGTAGATTCCAAGATGTCTGTAATATGTATAACTTGCATTATAGTCTCCAGATTGATTACTGGGAATGAGTGCGCGGCTGAAATAAATTGCATGATGGGAACTGTCAATAACGCATTTAACAACTGAGGGGTTTGTCGCTTCAGTTTCGCTCGTAATTTTTACAATAGCCGTCGACATGTGTGCTTCGCGGCTGCCTGCTAAAGCTTCTATTACTGCATTTAGCGCTTCAGGTTCTAAGCAGGGCTCATCGCCTTGGATGTTGACTATGATATCTATAGGCAAATGAGAATAATACTTTTTATAGGCTTCAGCCAGCCTATCAGTTCCATTCAAGCACTCGATTGAAGTCATGACAACTTCAGCGCCAAAACTTTTGGCATGATCAAAAATTCGTTCATCATCAGTAGCAATCACGATAGAATTTAAAAGAGGGGAGCGTTTAGCATTTTCATAAGTACGTTGCAGAAGGCTTTTTCCAAGAATTGGCGCTAACATTTTTCCGGGAAAGCGCTTACTGCTATAACGCGCAGGAATAATGGCGACGCAATGCCCGATATGTTTTTCTTTCATGATTCCTTTTGCCCAAAACTTTCCAATTAGACTATCCGTCTAAGATAACATATAACTCCCATAAAATCTAGTGTATATACTCGACATAGCTGAATCTTAGAAGTTTCGGCTGTGCTAACCCGGAGGCTTTGGACACTGCCAAGGTTTCACAGATTCAGCTATGTCGAGTTTAGATACAAAATGGGTAGCTGATAACTTTTTCAAAAAAATAGGCATGTGTTTTAAAGTTTAAATTGCATATACTCGACATAGATGAATCTGAGAAGAGAACGCAAAAGCCCCCGAGGTTGGCTCATTTAAAAGGCCCTTTATTTTACAATAGGGCCTTTTAAATGAGCTTAACCTCGAGGCTTTCCGCGCAGCAAAATTTCTCAGATTCACCTATGTCAAGTATATATCGGGATTAAAACTTGCATTATGCAGGTTTAAATCCTTTGATCCTTTCTAAAAAGTAAACAAGTTACTTCGGATTTTATATGAAAAAAGAAACGCCAACAAAACAAAGGCCCGCACAAAAACAAACTCCTCCCGGAAATCAGAAAAAAATGTCTCCCCAACCAAAAGTTCAAAAAAAGACGCCCAATAAAAGGTTAGAGGATAAAGTTGCCATAATCACCGGGGGAGATAGCGGTATTGGCCAAGCGGTCGCTGTTAGTTTTGCAAAGGAAGGCGCTGATGTTGTGGCTGTCTATCTAAATGAGCATTCAGATGCGAAAGAAACAAAACGTTTAGTTGAAGAGTATGGAAGAAAATGTTTACTTATTGCAGGGGATATCGGAGAAAAGAAATTTTGCAATAAAATTATCAAAAACACCATTACTCAATTTGGAAAAATTGACATTTTAGTAAACAATGCTGCTGAACAGCACCTCCAGAAATCAATTGAAGATATTACTGAAAAGCAGTTGGTGAAAACCTTTAGAACCAACATATTTTCTTTCTTTTTCATGATACAAGCGGCATTAAAATTTCTTAAAAAATCTAAAGGGACAATAATTAATACGACATCAGTAACTGCGTATAGGGGAAGTAAGCATCTTCTTGATTATTCCTCTACCAAGGGTGCTATCGTCGCATTTACTCGCTCTTTATCTCTGGCATTAGTTGATAAAGGGATCCGTGTCAATGCTGTTGCGCCAGGACCAATCTGGACGCCGCTCATTCCATCAACATTTCCTAAAGAAAAAGTTGAAACTTTTGGATCTGATGTCCCCATGAAACGTGCTGGAGAACCTGCTGAAGTAGCTCCTTGTTATGTTTTTTTAGCTTCTGATGAATCTTCTTACATAACAGGTCAAGTTCTCCATCCTAATGGTGGGGAAATAGTCAATACATGACTTTAAGGTTTGATCAAGAGGCCTTTGCTATCGCGAAATGCTCCTGTAACGACTAAAATAAAATCGATTAGCCACCAAATTCCAAATCCACCTGCGGTAAGCAGCATTAATATGCCTGTGCCAATTTTACCTACATAAAAGCGATGTATGCCCATCGCTCCAAGAAAGATCACAAATAATAATATTGCTACGAAATTTTTTGAGCTTATTGGTTCTTCTATCTGTTGCATAACTCTCCTTTAAAAAACACCTATGATATCTATTTTATGTATATCAATAAAGGAGATTTGTATTTTTTATATTTTTTAAAGTAGCGTCCCTTGAAGAATTATCATCGCTGTGATGAAATAGATGATAATTCCTGTCACGTCGACCATTGTGGCTACTAATGGTGCAGAGGCCACTGCAGGGTCAAAATTATATCGTTTTAGGATGAGGGGTAAAACAGATCCTGCAAGTGTTCCCCAAAGTATCACTCCAATCAATGAAATAAAGATTGTAGTAGCCAGCAAGAACCAATGTGGACCATAAATTGTTGTAAAAGTGCTCCAAACAGATATTTGCAGAAAACCAATAGAGCCTAAAAGGCTTCCAAGAAAGAGCCCTGAAAAAATTTCTCGATGAATGATCTTCCACCAGTCTTTGAGATAAACATCACCAACAGCTAACGCCCGAATAATAAGTGTAGAGGCTTGAGAACCTGAATTTCCTCCACTTGAAATAATTAAAGGAATGAATAAAGCTAGTACTGTAGCTTTTGAAATTTCAGCTTCAAAATAACCCATCGCCGTTGCTGTTAGCATTTCACCAAGAAACAAAACAACTAACCAACCACCTCGTTTTCTCATCAATTCAAAAAATGGCACTTGTAAATATGGGTATTCTAAAGCTGCTGTACCCCCGATCTTTTGGATATCTTCAGTAATTTCTTGATTGATTAGATCTAAAACGTCGTCAAAGGTAACTATTCCTAATAGTTTACCCTCTTCATCAACAACAGGCAGGGCGGAACGTTCATATTTTGAAAATTCTTTGACGGATTCCTCATCACTTTCATTGACTGAAAGAGCCACAAATTTGCTGTCGGCTAAATCTCGGACTTTAGCATTTAAGGGGGCAAAAAGAAATTCTCTGATGCGTATGTCATCAATCAACTGATATTCTTCATTGACGACATAGATGAAGCTCACGGTTTCACTATCTCGGCCAAATTTCCTGATGTATTCCAAGACCTGTTCAACGCTCCAATCTATTTTTACTGCGATATAATCCGTCGTCATAAGACGGCCGATACTGTCCTTTGGATATCCAAGCAATGATGCAGCTATACTTCTTTCTTGCGGCGGTAGTAGCTTTAAATAGTCCTTGATTGTTTGTGGAGGTAAACTTTCAAAGAAAGCTGTCCGATCATCAGGAGACATCCCATTAAGAAGGTATTTCACTTCTTCGGTTTCTAAAGATCTAAGGATTAACTCTTGATTTGGAAAAGGGAGGTACTCAAAGACTTTTATGGCCAGATCTTTTGACAGCTGATTGAACATTGCAAGCTGTTTATCTCCATACGTCTGAGTGATTATGTCAGCAATTTCAATTGCATCAAGAGTTTTAACTTGTATTCCGTCTGAATGTTGAGAATTTTGCATCCTAATCCCTCTAATCTGTTGATAAAATGGACATTACAATATCTCATCATTAATGTCTTTTTTTGATTGATCGATTGAAAGAAAATTCACTATAGTCAAATTTTGAAATATCAAATTAGGCTGTTGCCATGTCATCTTTTATTACTCCTATTGTGGTATTATTCACTTCTTTGATGCTATTAGTAGGTGGATGTGCAAGTCGCAGTATTTATCATCCTGAAGATGATCCACCTCCATTGCCGGTTTGTTTTGTTCCCAAAAAAGTTAAAGTGGCCCTTGTGTTAGGTGGTGGTGGGGCAAAAGGATTGGCTCATTTAGGGGTCCTTGAAGAATTTGAAAATGCTGGAATTGCCATAGATATTATCGTCGGATGCAGCGCGGGAAGTCTCGTGGGAGCTCTTTATTGTGATTGTCCTGATGCCGCTTATCTCAAAACTGTTTTGGAACCAATAAGTTCCAAACGTTTTGTCAATATTCATTACATGAGAGCATTTTATTGTTTAGGTCTTTCCCAAGAGGATGGGATGACAAAGGTCTTGAATGAATGCCTCGAGGCTAAATATTTTCATCAATTGAAAATTCCGCTATTGACGGTTTCTACAGACCTCTATTCAGGTGAGCTTATTATTTTAGGTGGCGGGCCTATTATTCCTGCTGTGGAAGCTTCTTGCGCATTCCCTTTAGTTTTTTCTCCGGTCTGTTACCATGGACGCATTTTAGTTGATGGAGGTTGTCTCGATCCTGTGCCGGTGCAGGTTGCTAAAATGGTCGAGCCTGAAATCGTTATCGCTGTAGAACTATGCAGCATTCTAGGTAAATCATTCCCAAAAAATATCTTAGGGGTTGCTCAACGTAGTGCTGACATTACACTTCTTTGGCAAACAGAACGCTGCCTGCATGACGCAGATTTCATCATTCGCCCAGAGGTAGATTCAATCGGTACTTTCGAAGATTGTCCCCATGAAAAACTCTATGATGCAGGCCGCAAAGCAGCTTTAAAAGTCATACCAAGTATTCTAGAACGCTTAAGAGAATGCCAAGAAAAAGATATGGCTGAAGGGCCTACAATGTAAACTGATGCGGCTAGCAATGTAGCAGGAGTCAGCAAAATGGACCGTATAAAGCCCTAGGGTAGCCCCAGTCGGGGCAACTATGGGTACATAATAAATTAAACATTAAGTCCGTAGGGGCATTTGTGTAAGCAGCGAAGTACAGGGTCTTTATATAGCTCTACCCGAGAGCTTTGTTGTCAAAATTCGCAGTTTCAGCTGTGTCGAGTATATTTCGTGCTATACGTTTAGTTCAGTGGAAAGAGCTTTCATCTCCCCTTTTCCATTAGAATTAAGAGATGTTTTTTTGATCTGGTGACTTTTTTATTAATTCTCTGGGTTTGCTTTCGGGAACATCATAGGGTTGAAATTGGATATCAGCCTTTTCTATTTCTACATCTTGGAGCACATAATCTAGTTTACCTTCACTTCTATCTGTCTGTAGCTCGTGATCTATGTTTGTTTTTACTTCTTTTGTGGGTGCCATTTGAGGCTCTTTTGCATTTTCCTTTTTAAATGCATTAGAAAGCATTCTTACTACATATATGGTTGACAGCACAGGAATTCCACTAGAGGGAACAGAAAGGTTAGACATTCCGTTTTTACCCACTTCTTTTGGTTGGTTTATTCCATCAGAAACTCTATTTAAAGTTGTAGCATTATTTAATTGTTTCATCACTTTTTTAGCTGCATCACCACAACCCTCAAAAAAATTGCTTAAAGTTGTTAATTTTGGCTGAACAAAGTCATTAATATTTTTACTAATCTGAGCGGAATAACTCGGTTGTATGTGCATAATCCTCCAAAATTTTTATAATGCCTGGTTACTTAAGCGAGCTTTCAATTGAAGCTAGTAATTCTTTCCAGATTGGATCTGTACTTGTGACCTCTATTAATCTTCTCGCTTCTTTGATCTCTTCTTTGGCATCTTCCACTTTTTCGAGTTTAAGAAAACATTGCGCTGAAAATACTCGGGCTCCAATAAGATCAGAATTAAGATAAAGAGCATAAGTGAAGGATTTAAGTGCCTCAACCCATTTTTCCATTTGGGTGGCGGTAATGCCTAGGCGATAGAGAAGTTCCTCATTTTCATGGTCAAGAGTCGCAAGAAGCCCAAAAATCGAATAGGAGGCCTCAAAGTTACCTTCATCATATTTTGCAACTGCAACTTTATTGATCGAATCCAAAGTAGATTCAAAAATATGAAGGCTTGTGCATAAGCTGACCTTTGGAACTTCAGTAAGGTTTAACTGATCCAAATAAATAGGTATTTTATTTAATTGATCGATCATCTCCCTGTACTTTTCCTCATCGAGATAAGTCGCCCCTTCGTCCCTCAAGATTTGTAGGGCAGGTGCTAAGTCGATATCCAAATCGAGTTGTTTTGCGGATTCATGAAGATCTTTTTTTAATTTTTTTCTCTGCTGTGCAGGGGGGAGTAAGTTATTTTTTGGATCCCCAAGTAATCCCTCTTTATCGATCAAAAAATCAAGAAATTGATCTTCAGCGAGTTCAAATTTATCCTTAGCCATCAATGATCCTTCGTTCGATCCTTTCAGACTATTGATACCCTTTTTTTGTGAAGTAAAATCATCCATTGAAGACCCCCATTTATTTTAACTTTAAAAATCCATATTATGCACATGCAAAAAGATTAAAAATTGTAATATTCACCTTAATTATATTTATATTTTTATTTAAATGTCAATTATGTAAGGTTTGGTAGTATAGTTATGATTCCTAAACGGTAGGTCAAGATATTGACTTGATGCAAAATAAACGAGATCAACATCTATTGATCAAAAGAGGATTTAAAATTTTCAATACGTAATTCGATTAATTCATTCTGTACAATGCTGCAAAGTTTTAGTTGCTCTTTCAATGAATCACTATCTGGATGCTTAAATTTTATCTCGGTGGCTATTGCAG
>JACCVN010000171.1 GCA_013698165.1 Parachlamydiaceae bacterium
GGATAATTGCGTAAAGAAGTTTGATTGGATTGTATCAAAACCTTTCAATATTGACAAGAGAAGATATTTTTGCAAACATAAGTTATGTTTAATCAACAAATATTGTTTTTCTCAAAAAGAAATACAAACCTAATATAAATCGTTGTAATTAAAATGGTTATTATTAACCTATATAGGCACGTTTTATAAGATTTCTATGCGCCAGTTTATTAAATTTTTTTTGAAGTTTGGAGGGTTTGTGTTTGAGACTTGAATAGCGATTTATTGGAATGAACAGACATCCATTTCAAGTCAAATTTTTCTTAAATTGATCCATCGCGGTTTAATTTATACCCCAAACCTCATTCGGGTTTGGGGTATGAATTATTAAACCGCTGATGGATCAAAATCTTGCGTCTAGCACCCCTTAAAACTTCGAAAATTCTATCTTGACAGTGTACTAGGTCAGAGGACTTCAACCTATTCTTTTGTGGCTGGCTTTTGTCTATGCATCGTGTCCCACATCAGTTTGAAGCCTACGCAGCTTGCCAAAAGCTCATCTTTTGTGCCTTCGGCGATTTTTTCACCATCTTCAATGTACACAATGCGATCGGCATCTTCGATGGTGGATAGCCTGTGGGCAATGATAATTTGAGTGACCTTGCCATGAAGATCTCTAATTGCATTTTTGATACGGTTTTCACTGACATTATCTAACGATGATGTGGCTTCATCCATAACTAAGATTGGTGCATCTTTGACCAGCGCCCTGGCAATCGCTAAACGCTGCTGCTGGCCGCCTGACAGGTTTTTGCCGGTTTCAACAAGTTCTGTCTGATAGCCAAGCACTAATTTTTCAATAAATTCGTCTGCATGCGCCTTTCCGGCAGCAATTTCAATTTCCTGCATTGAAAAATCGCGACCAAAACCAATATTTTTGGCAATTGTATCCAAAAAGAGAAACGGTTTTTGAGGCACAAAAGCGATATTTTCACGCAGAGATTTTTGTGTAAAACAAGCCAACGATTTTCCGTCGATACTAATTTCGCCTTGTTGAATATCATAAAGACGCGGCAATAGCTGAGCGATTGTCGATTTTCCGGCTCCTGTAGGGCCTACAATAGCGACAGACTCCCCTTTATTTATGGTTAGATTCAATCCTTTTAACACCCAATTATCGCCATAGCGAAACCAAACATCCTTAAATTCTATCTTATCATTAAAACCGGATAGACTTGTTGCTGATGGTGAATCTTCAATTTGTGGGGGAAGATCCATCACTTCGTACATCCGTTCGGCAGCAGCGATTCCACGTTGAATATGGCTATTTTCTTCAGCAAATTTTTTAATCGGTTCATAGAAAATGTAGAGAAGCCCGCAATAGAAAAATACTTCGGAAGCGCTCATCTGCAATACATAAATTCCATAAACTAAGGCCGTCGCTAAAAAGAACATGCCAATAGAATGAATAATTGGTCTGGATGCTAAATCATACTTGGCACTTCGCTGCTCTAAATGGGCCATTCGGGTGTTAAATTCCCGATATTTTTCCATCGAAAAAGCTTCCATGGCAAAAATTTTGACTGTTTGAATCCCTGATAAAAAATCGATCAGTACAGAAGCAAAACGCTCCTGGTTTTGCTGTATTTGCTTAGAAATGCGCTTTACTTTCTTTGCTAAGAATATGATGGGCATCACTATCAATGGAAAACCAAAAAATATGATCAGAGAAAGCTTCCAAGATGTGAAAAAGCAAAGAGTTAATGTCGTGATCACTGTAAAAGGAGTTTGCAAATAGTTGACTAGGCAAGCATTGACCGCTTCAGCAATCAGGGCAGCATCGCCAACCACTCGCGAGGATAGCGCCCCGCTGCTATGCTGATGAAAAAATGACATCGGTAATGTTTGCAGATGTTCGAAATACTGCAATCTAAGGTCGCGGCTAATTCTGATGGCTACAAGACGTGTCGTAAAGCGATGCGAAAATAGAGCTACAGCTTTAAATAAAGCCACACAAACGAGCATGATTGCCAAGTTAGTGAGATTACCGCTAATCGGCAAATATTGATTGATAAAGGATATTCCGCTCGCAATAATATCCCTACCCTTTTTTTCAGAAAGGTAGGCATTAGCTTGAGGAATTGTAATCTCACCGGTGTGTAAAGGATCAATGTCGTTCCATTTTTGCAGCAAGTCCTTTTGGGTGACAACATCGATCACAGTTCCATTATCAGACGTTGGAGTTCCAAAAAGTTCAAAAAAACCGGGCCCACTTTTTGTGATCACTCCTAGAGAAAAGACTTCTACCTGCGAGGCGACAGTCGAGAGGCACATCAATATGACCATGATCCCAAGCAAAATGAGATACTGCCGTGATTTGAATGCAATTTTAAATAATTTTTTCATGATTAGTAATTTGTCCTGAAAGGTAGAAATATGGTTATCCTTAGAGTCTTAACGGTAGAATAGTTATTTTCACCATAGAGAGAGATTCTTAATAAGGGCTTCATTTTAAGTAACCTTGCACCCGCTCTGTATTCTTTGTGGGCGCTGTGGTTGAAATATTTGTATTCCCTAGAGAACGTTCCATAATAAATACCTAAGGTAGTGTCTTTACGGTGGAGTACATAATTACTACCACAGAGCCCACAGACTCGACTTTAGGACTTTGCGCAAGGTAACCATCTTTTTGATTATTTAAACTCCTTTTTTTGTATTTTCAATTAGCTTAGATTTAATATTTTAGCTCAATCTAGGCTGACGTAAGATGATAT
>JACCVN010000176.1 GCA_013698165.1 Parachlamydiaceae bacterium
GATAAACTCTGTATCACAATCTGAGGCGGAACGGCAATTGATCGCTTGTTTCTGCGAATTTTGTGTATTGAACAATGCAGATTGTTGATGAGAAGAAACGGGGTCGGATAGGGATTCGAATGAATTATTTGCATTAAATGACAGAAAAAGAGAAAGAATCAAAAAGCATAGTAATGCTCTTGAGGCATGTGCTGTTGTGTGTTTTAGAAAATAAATCATTTGTTAATCAAATCAATGCATAAAAACTCATGTTAAAGTTATTGAATTATTTTTGTCAAGAATCTAATAAACAGGATTCAAAAATATAAAATTGATAGTAATAAATTCCTTCATATTTTTAAAAAGTGGAACGTAGAGTAGCTGAATTTTTTTAAAATTTTTTTTGCAATTGAATCCGGTTTTCCCCATTATCAAATTTGTGAATGTTTTTTTTAACTTAGGAGGTTCTTGATGATGAAAATAAAAAACTTGCTGTGGTGTTTTCTCGTATTAGCGTTTCTTCAGACTCAACTGTCAGCAATGACAACCCAAGGTGATCAAATTCTGAACTCCTCGGGTGAGGCAATTGAACTTAAAGGTGTAAATTGGTTTGGGTTCAATAATCAATCAACAATGGTTGATGGCTTATGGAGCGGTTCAGGCCCATTGGCTTCTGATTTCGCCACAGTAGTTTATCGTATGCAACTTTTAGGGTTTAACGCAGTCCGTTTACCATTTAGTTTTAAAGATCTATATAACTTATCACCTCGAAATTATGTCACTAGCTGTCAAATACCTTCCCTGACTGCAATACAGAATAGCGTAACAAATCCGTCAGTTCCCGTAGATCCCAATAATATAATTCCTCCAATGATCGCCCCCCCGACGCGAGTAGCAGGTCAGTGCAATGATTATTTCCCCAATGATACGACCCTTAATCGATTTTTATGGGTTGTTAACTTTTTCGCTAAAAATGGTTTCTATGTCTTAATTGATAACCACTTACGTGAAGACCAAACAGCTTTAGAAGATCGTCAGTTATGGGTGCAAAGATGGAAAGACCTTGTTACCAAAATTTCCCAGGATCCCATTTCGAAAAAAATGCTTATGATCGATATTCTTAATGAGCCCGACCAATTCGGCATACGATGGGAATCAGGGCAGACACCTGGACTAAAAGATCTTTATCTTTCAGTGATGGATGTGGTCTACCCAATCAATCCTCAAGCACTTTTCTTTATTGAAGGTACCGGTCAAGGTAGTATCGGTGCAAATTGGGGTGATGGATTTGCAACTGATCCAACATTGATCTCTGCAAATGGACTGAGCAATCCCAAATCATTTTTTGATACATTGCTTACTAAACCTTATCTCAATCAAGTGGTGATTTCTCCTCACGTTTACCCACCAAGTGTTACTGGGGCGGGTCAGAATTTTACCGGCGCTGGCTTATATAATAGACTTACCAATTCATTTGGCTATTTGACACAGCCAGGATATTGCAGTGGATCTTGCAAAACATTCCCAGTGGCTATTGGTGAATTTGGTTCCCGTTTTACAGAACCAAATGATGTTCAATCGTTGGAAGACATTGCAAAGTACCTAAATAATTCAGGTGCTGGAGCAGATGGT
Source organism: Parachlamydiaceae bacterium (assembly GCA_013698165.1). Classification (GTDB taxonomy): domain Bacteria; phylum Chlamydiota; class Chlamydiia; order Chlamydiales; family Parachlamydiaceae; genus JACCVN01. The sequence continues at coordinate 1,612 of JACCVN010000176.1, forward strand.
AAGCACCGTGCTATTAAGAATTGGTTTTACTGGTCATGGAATGCCAACAGCGGTGACACCGGTGGTATCGTAGAAGATAATTGGTTAAACATTATCTGGAAAAAAATTGATTACCTGGCAACGATTGGTCTAAAGCCTTGGTATACCCAAGCAGCAACGCCGGTCAAAACAGGCACTATATGCATGTCAGTTAGTCCAGCAACTGGATTAGCAAAAGGTGACTTAAAACCTATTACTATAAATGATCAGTCGTTTGAATTCAGCGATTTTAATCTGACTGTTTGCAAAACATTGCCGGTTGGCAGTTATACCGTGACTCCACCTAAGATAACTACAGCAACAACGCAGTTTTCTGCTAACCCTCAAACAATAACAGTTACTGAAGGTAATGCAACACCGGTTTATGTGGCTTATGAGGGAGTGCCGATTGTCGTACCCAAAGGAGACTTTGCGGTAACTGTCCAGCTCGGAACAGCATGGCAAGAAAATCCTTCTTCAGGGATTTATAGTAACGCGATTAATCTTTATGTGAAAAATAATAGCGCGACGAAAATTTCCACACCATGGAAGATCGTAGTAGTGAATAGTGCATACAAAAGTGTGCCAAGCTATTGGAATATTGTTTTTGACTCAATAGCAAGCGGTCATATCAATGGTACTGTCCGAGAAAGTTGGCAGGCACTAGCCCCAAATGGTCAAAATAGTGTCAATATTGGGATGATCGTCACATCGACATCACCCAACTTTGTGCCGACTTCTATCTTAATTAATGGGACTCCAGCAACCATTACGATAATTAAGTAATTGGATGTAAAAACATTAGAAAGGGCTTTGCACCAGGCAAGTCCTGATAGTGGTTTAAACAGTCCCAAAGAGGTAATTGCAAAAGTCCAATCGGACTTATGCAATTACCTTGTAGATGGTACTATACCGCGAAAAATGTATCGAATGATTCTGGATAAATGAGCTCAATCGCGAGAGCTTTCGCGTTGCCCAAATTCTCAGATTCAGATATGTCAAGTATATGTTGAAGCAAATATTAACTTAGAAGTTTGTGTTTTTACCCGATATTTACTGCAAAAAACAACACCCTAGCCGCGAATGCGGCGGCAGCATGTAGCCACTGGTGTAAGCCAGTGGTATGATCACCACAAAATAAAAGCCGCGAATGCGGCATACGCATCAAGCTAAGCAAAGCATTCATTATCAGTCACTTGGATATCATAGTAATTCTCTTTGTGTAAAACCTTTT
>JACCVN010000180.1 GCA_013698165.1 Parachlamydiaceae bacterium
GCGCAACACGTAGCTTGGCATTCCAATGCCAAGTTTGGGCGTTGCAAGTTCAACTTTTTTGCCAATGACGAACGGCAAAGTCTGTTTGCATGGCTTTTTTTTGGGGCACTCCAAACTCGGCATTGGAATGCCAAGCTACGTGCTGCACGACGTTTTACTTGTCACGTCCAAACTTGTGGCCTCGGGTACGAACTATAACGGCTATGAATCAAAAGATTGCACCTAGAAACAACCCCTTAAAAATCCTAAAGTAGAGTCTGTGGGTTCTGTGGTAGCTTATTTGACACCTGCTGCGGCAACGCAATAGGCGACATTTGGATCAATCTACTCTTTATATTATTAATAACACCTCTAGCTACACCATAAATTTTTGAATTTAAATCTGCGACACCTAACAATAATAGATTAAATAACTCTGTATTTTTGACCACTATCGAATCACAATCAATTGTCAAGTCTCTGTCCACTTTCATGTAAGAACCCCATCTGCTTAATTCCATCGACTACTCCCGTTATGTTGTTGTTAAGACAGTACCCTTTAGCATAACATTTTGGCAAAGTAAATCATATAAACTGTTGATTAAAAAAGAGAGCCATGTGAGTTAACTCCTGCTGCGAAACGCAGCAGCCTACATATTGACCCCTGCGAGACTCTGCAGGCAGCATAAAAAAAGAAAAGCGACTTTAAGGTTGCCCTCAAAGTCGCTTTTTTAATAGTTTTTCCTTCTAAAATTAGAAAGAAACAGTGATAGTTCCACCAAATTCGATCACATCGAAAGACGATGTACCGACATCCTGAGAAGAACCCATTGAGACATATCGCTTATTGACTAGAAGAGTCAAAGTGCCGTTAATTCCATTGCTGGCGGCCTCTTCTTCCATGTCAAATGCGAGTGAGCATGGCTTCGAACTCACAAATGATCTCCACTTACCTTTATAAGGTAGCGCTGCGGAGAACGGCTAGTTTTTAACTACCACAGGGATTTCTCACTGCATGTTAAAGTTAGAAAAAGCGGTTATCTTCATTTTATTTGAAGCCTCCCGTTTTAACCTAATAGACGTTCCCCTATTGTATTGCTATATTCTCGCTCAAGTTAGACTTAGCGAGCTTAATGACTATGGTTCCAAAAATGTCCAAAGGTCGTGGTTTCGAGCAATGAATAGCCTAATGTCACCTCCCTTTTGGCTCTGGTGTTCCACTATTTTCAGACGTTGTATCAAAATGATACGTGCATCAAACAAAGGGATTTTGGTGCCTTTTTTCGAAAAAAACTGCACATAAACCCTACAAACATCAAACAGTTACATTTCTTTTGTGTAACAATTAAAAATATATATTGCAATGGAGATTCTATTTTTCGACATTTCCAAGTTGCTGTAATCTCGTATTGATATAATCTTGTAAAGAGACTTTACCCTCAGAAATTCCGTTGGCGAGAGTAAAAAAGGCCTTATTATCGACAGCATTTGATTCAAAGAGAATGTAACCTTTTGAGTAATTCTGCCATTCATTCCATGCTGCGAGCTCGCCTGCAGGAGAACCTACTTTTTGTTCTAATGTTGCGATACGCAGCAAATTAAACGCAAAGAGAGTCCCTCCAAAAGAAGGAGTTTCAACATTCTCGCTTTTTGCAATCGATTCAAGCATCTTAGCTTTTAAAGCTAATGAGCTCTGTAGGGCTTCAACATCCTGATTTTTAGCGATGAGAAGCGTGTTGGCAGAGTATTCGATGTAAAAGGGAAGATGGTCGCCTGTCACACGGCTCAAAGCTTCTTGTGCAAATGGTATTGCTTGATCGATATTTCCACGGTCAATTAAAATTTGGGCTATTAAGCCATCATATTTTGATTGTAGATCGTGTTGTCTTTTTAAGACTTGTGTCAGCTTGTCGAATGCCTCTTGGCTACCTTCACCGCCAGCTTGAAATACTTGAAATATCTGATTAGCATCATAATAATCGATTTCAGCTTTGGTGATGCCTCGGGCTTTCCATGCGTATACGGAAAAGAGAAGCAAAAATGCCCCCAAGAATCCGTATAGAAGTTTTTGCCAATGGGCATTAAACCACTGTACAACAACATGCTCTTCCATACTGTCAAGGAAGTCGAGCTTCTCAAGCGGCGATGCGGACTGATGCGAATTTTTTTTCATTTGATGTTTCCAGAATTTACATTATCGAGGTGGTTTACTATCATAACCATCGTTCCATAAATGTAAAGTAAATTCAGTGAAGTCATTATGCAAGAAGATCCTAATATGCCCGCTCAAAATCCTAGCGAAGAAAACGAATGCAGCGTTATGATGGTCGATCTCAAAAATATTCATACCAACCCCTATCAGCCCAGGCGACACTTTTCGCCGAATGAGCTGGAAGAACTTGCACAATCGATTAAGTCCGTCGGATTGATTCACCCTCCATTGGTAAGAGTCATTGACGAAAATAATTTTGAACTTGTCTCTGGCGAGCGACGCTTTCAAGCATCAAAACTTGCCGGGTTAACCTCCATACCTGTACTGATTAAATCAAAAAGTATTTGTCAATCTGCCCAGATGGCACTTATTGAAAATATTCAAAGAGTAGATTTAAATGCGATTGAAATTGCGCAGGCTTTGCAGCGTTTGCTAGAAGAGTTTGATTTCAATCAGGAGGAACTTGCTGGCAAGATTGGAAAAAAGAGGTCGACAGTTGCCAATTATTTGCGTTTGCTCTCCTTACCTGAAAATATACAACAAAGCCTCCTACATAATTATATAAGTATGGGTCACGCCAAAGCAATTTTGGCTTTGGAAGGAGACGAGAAGCAAAACTTGCTGCATGAGCTGATTTTGCGGGATGACCTTTCAGTGCGTGAAGCAGAGACAACCGCCGCAAGAATTGCCCAAAAGGTTAAAAAACAATCTTTAGGCTATGTTAACCGCAATTTTTTTCATGATCAACTAGCAGAAAAGCTGCAAAGAAGGCTGGGAACTAAAGTGCATCTGCTTAGTAAAGGCAAAGGAGGAAGAATATATATTGATTACTACAATTTGAACGATCTCGATCGCCTTCTACACATTTTTGGTGTGAATGAAAACGATTAAGAGTATGTGCACAAAAAATTGGTTGCAAGAACAAACACAAATATACTGCCCTTAGCTCCATCTGAGAATTTGGGTAATGCGAAAATTCCCAGATTCAGCTATGAGAGTATATACTCGACATAGCTAAATCTGAGAATTTGGGCAACGCGAAAGCTCTCGTGATTGAGCTCATTTAAAAGGCCCTGTATTATATGATAC
>JACCVN010000184.1 GCA_013698165.1 Parachlamydiaceae bacterium
AATGAAGGCATCTACATCTCACCACTACAGCAAGAAGCTTGTTTCATTTCTGCAGCCCATACAGAAGAAAACTTGGTCCGCACTCGCAACCTAATCCTAACATATTTAAAACAACTATAAACAAAAATCAAAGCATCAGCAATGTGCCCACAACACGTTAACACGCAAAATCATAAACACAGGATGCTCACAACGCATTAGTACATTTCTAACAGCAGACAGGATAGGCAGGATCGCAAGCGGCAGGATAGACAGGATAATAGCAAGAGTTTGGAAATTCAAGATGTTATTTATTTAAATTAATTTTATTGTTTATTTAAATAAGAATACGCTGCCATTCCAGCGTTTAATTATTATAGAAACTTCACGATCTTTTTTAAATTAATTAATTTTATTGTCTTAATTTAGAAAAACATCTTGACTGTTTTAATATATAAGTTATCCTGCCAATCCTGCCGCTTGCGATCCTGCTTATCCTGTCGGCTGTTCTTTGCTAATGCGTGTTAATGCGTTGTGGACATCCTGTGATTTTGTTCCTTCGTGTTAAGAATTTTGAAAGTTTGTAGATGTCTAACCAGGAATTAAGATGACATTAGTGACGTGTATTAGCGATTTACATGGGTACAAACCTGATTTGACACCAGGAGACCTACTTATCATTGCTGGTGATTTGACAGCCCGGGATACTGCCGAACAGTATGACGAATTTAATTCATGGTTAAATAGTCTTCCATTTAAATGTAAAGTTGTCATTGGTGGCAACCACGATGTCCTGCTTGAGGAATTGGAAACAAAGATTGAAGGCCCAGGAGTTTATTACCTTCAAGACACTGGGTGCGAATTCAGAGGGTTAAAAATCTGGGGTACCCCGTGGACTCACAGATTCCATGGGCAAAACCCACAAGCGATGGCCTTTTCTGTGAAATCTGAATTTCAACTTAAAGACTTCTTTGATCTGATTCCTGCAGATACGGATATTCTCATTACACATTCCCCTCCACTCGGGATCCTTGATGAATGCCGTAATGGTAGAGCAGGCAGCGAAATGCTAAGGCAAGCAGTATTTAGGATTAAACCACAACTATGTTGCTTTGGGCACATTCACGAGAACGGAGGCAAATCCGTTGACATCGATGGCATTCTCTTTGTTAATGCTAGCGTCGTCAACGAATTCTACCAAAATGTTAATCAACCTTTTTCGGTTAATTTTTGATTCTGTACTTTTTCAAGCACTATTTCTATTGTCCGCTAAGCGCTGTAATTGCCCTGACAATTTGCTTGTGATCCTTCCAACTTAAATCCAGCGAACTGAGTTTTGATAAATCTTGCGTGGAGAATGCACTTGGGTGAATCCACCAATCTTCAAATGACCCACAAGCAGGATGAGTGACATCTGGACAAAGAAGATAATATCCATAGGAAGAAAGAATTTCTCGTTCTTTGCTTTTAAATAGATCTCCGAATCTATAGAAATCATGTTCAATAGTAATGATTTTAAAAATATATCTGTCTAAAGGAATTCTTTTTAAGACTACATCATAATGTCCGTCAACATCGAGAGAAAGGTAATCGATAACACTAGGATACGATTGTAAAATTTCTGAGTAGTCACACTGGGTTGCATCAGCTACTAGCAAGGGGTTTCTTCTTACAGAACTCCACTCCTGAGCATGGTCTGCAGCAATATCGATGCTCAGTCCCTCCCACCCTAAACTTTCCAGAAAACATGTGTTGTTGATAGTGACTGGAGGCCCTGCACCAATTTCTAAATAGGTGCCTTTATCATTTTTATTGAGCATCCCGTAAAGAAGAGCATACACAAATTCGTCTTGGGATGCCTGAGCGTGGTAAATTTCTTTGCATACACCATTTACACCACTCTGTGAATGTAAATACTCATATTGATCTCCAGATAAATTGAAGCTACATGCGGCCATAAGGCCCATAAAAATTTTAGGTAAAGGAATTTTCAATTGATGACCTTTCTGTTTAATATTTCAAAAGACAATACGTAAAGTGTTTTTTTAACACTTTGAGCATAAAATTAAAATTATAAAGATTGAGTTAGCCTTTCGAATTTCCGTGAGCCGCGAAAAATGTAGGCTGCTGCGTCTCGCAGCAGGAGTCAAGATAAGCGGAGTCAGAATGTACGCTTCGCTAGCTCCTGCTGCGAGAGGCAGCAGGCTACATGCGATGCGGTCTACATGTGCAGCTACATTTATTAGGATTTCCTTTTTACCTAAATGTGATGCTTGCGACTACCTAAGAACAGATAGTTCGGTTAAATTTATAGCAGCTTAACATTCTTGATTGTATATTTTCCGTCAGTAATGCTTGAAACCGCATCGCAATACTCGTATGGAGATGGACCTCCCAGGGCATACAATGGTTTATTGTACTCTTGTCCAGTTTCACTCTTGCAACACAATGGAATTCCAAGCTGTATAGCTTTTTGTTTGGCAAGATATTCCAGGGCCTGGCGATGCCGATCTTTGATATTATCGGGATATAACCTCTCCATGAATAAAACAGGCTTTTCCCCATCCCAAAGTAGGCGAAGTAGACAACCAGCTTTAAACGTCCCTTCAGACCCCTTAACTGCAAGGAGCTTATTTCCATTCATCAGATACCCCAAAAGGCCTTTATTGAGATTCGGATCCCCATCAACCCTTTGGCAACTGCCGCTGACCTCCGTCCCGCACAGTAAAATATCAATAGGATCATCGGTCTCTTCCACAATTTCACGTTCTAAAGCAACTGTCGCATTTATTTCTTTGATATCTCTAATTTTGCCGTCCAGGTCATTGGAAAATTCACAAGGGGCATACGCATTTTTGGAAACGATTTTCTGAAGTTGGTCTAAATATTGCTTCAATTGATCCACGGCAGATTTGATCCGTATATCAATTTGACCTTTCTTTTGCTGATCCATCTCTTTAGCATATTCCTTATACAAACTAGGAAGAGTATTATCTGAAACTTCAATATATTGAATGCAAAGCAGCTGTAATGAGACCGTATCTAACTGTTTTGTTAAAATATCCGTTTGGCTTGAATCACTAATTTTCAGCTCCTTGCCCAGCTTGCCTCTCATCACTCCCAAGCTTTTGGTAACTTCTTCACCTTTTTTAAGGTAAGCATTAAGATCATTCAGTTGAAACTGCTTCAGGTGATTTTCTGCGATTTTCTGCTTCAACCATTCTTTGGAAGAAAGTGGCTCCTGGACTATTTTCGATGGATCAAAGTTCAGCCTGCTCAACTCTATCGATTGATTGCATTTCCACTTCTCAATTAATTTTGAATCGTACTTATTCAATGTTTGGAGATGTAAATTGTTTTCGAGTTTATAGCGGTCTAGCAAGAAAGTTTTATTTAAGGTCGAAGCCATAAAAGCTCCAAAATATTCAGAGCCTATTTTGTCACTCTTGATTTTCGATGCATAGGTCACAATGGCAGAAGGATTGCGGCAGTTTCTAAACGTCTCATTATACTTAGAAGCAAACTCCTCTATATTTCCACATAAGAATTTTTTCTTTAAGATGTCTTCAGCGATCGTGCTCAACGATCTGGATTGATCCTTAAATTGGACAGTTTCCTTAAATTCTAAAATGGAAATTACAGATTGGATATTTCTTAGGTAAGCTTTTTCGCGATCTCCTTTAGTACCCTTCTCCGGAATCTCTTTACAGATTCTTTCTAAGATAAGTTGTTTAGGCAGGTTTTTTTCTTCTGCCATTAAAAGCAGCATCTCAATTAAGGCTTGCTGATTTTCTTTTGCCTTAAATAGTGAGGCCTTTTCAATCATTTTAAGGAAATTGGAAATGTCTATCCCCTCTAGTTCCAATCTTGCCGCCAAAAGTTGAGTAAGCTTTTTTTGCCAATCAAGTTCTCCCTGCAAGGCATCAATTTTTTTAAGCCCTTCACTACTTTTAGCTAATAAAGCTGCAGCGAGAAATAGAGGGAATTTTAGATTTGGTCTGCCGAATTTAAAAATCGATTCTAATATTTTGCTTTTCCTCAAGCATTGAATTTGATCTTCATCAAGTAATGCCTTGCATAATACCATCACATTAGCTAAAAACTCGTAATTTTGGTATCGAACATGAGGCTCTTCAATGCGCGCGATCAAAGTGAAAAACTCTTCAAAGTGTCTGTTGGCAAATTGATTTTGATAAAGGCATAAACATTTTTCAGCTTGATTATAGTCGTTAGGATTGTTTATAAAAACCGCTAAGACTTGAAGAGCAAAAACATTGAATACTTTTCCTAAATCTTGAAAGCACCTAAATCTGGAATTCTCAGAAGGACAGTTCCTAATGCATAATAGTCCAATTTCAAATAAACGATCCTGGTTTGTAATGCCAAAATTCATGATATAGCGCGCAGTCCCCTTGCCATCTTGCTGTGCACAAAGCTTTGCTATTTCATATAAATGATCCTGATCTGTTATGCCAAAGATTGTGATAAAGCGGCCAGTCTCCTCGCCATTTTGTTGAGCGCAAAGCTTTGCTATTTCAAATAATTTATTCTGGTTTGTAATACCAAATTTCGTGATAAAAAACCCAGTCCTGCCATCTTGCTGAGCGCAAAGCTTTGCAATCTCAAATAATTGATCCTGGTCTGTAATGCCAAAGCTCGGGATAAAGAACCCAGTCCTCCTACCATCTTGCTGAGCGCAAAGCTTTGCTATTTCAAATAAATGATTCTGGTTTGTAATGCCAAATCTATGGATATGGCAGACAGTACCATAGCCATTTTGCTGAACGCAAAGCTTTGCTATTTCAAATAATTGTTCCTGGTTAGTAATGCCAAAGTTCGTGATATTGCCTGCAGTTACCCCGCCATTTTTCTTAGCACAAAGCTGAACAAATTTAAATAAGCGATCCTTTTGACCTTTTTCAAAAGACATTACATTTTTGCGTATATCAAAATCGTTATCTATGATAAATAAAAGAAAGGTAGAAATTTCT
>JACCVN010000190.1 GCA_013698165.1 Parachlamydiaceae bacterium
AAAAGGGTTACACCCTAAAAGGGGTGTGGGCAATAACGTGTCACTAGTAAAAATCCGACAGCCCTCCCGCACCCCTTTCAGGGGTGCAATCTTGAATTTTATTTACCCAGGGCTGCGCTTCGCTTTCATTGGGCTATTAGCCCACACCTCCATCCGGGGGTGTTTGTTGCTCGTAACACAATTCTTAAAAACCGTATACTATCATATGACTTGAAAATTTAAAAAAGCTTAGATTCATGTGAATTTAAATCTAAAAAAAGCTACAAAAACAGCGCCCTTAGCGTGTGGCTACCTGCTGTCAAAAAGCCTAAAAAGAATCTTAGAAAATTTACGATGCTTGTATAGGTTTTATTCTATAGGTTTTTTATATGGTGGGTTCGCTATTTCCAGAAACTGTGTACATCATAGCATGCAAGCAAAAAAAAATCAGTCCTTCAGGAGCCTCGTAGTTTCCCCACGAGACTCCTTGAAGGACTGACTAGTAACCGGACTATTGCTATTAGCAATTCTTAGAACATGTAGCCAAGATCAACACGTGCTGAACCTGAGTTCCAGTATAGATGGTTGCTGCAGCCATAAGACTTCCAGTATAGGTAGCTAAGTGTACCTTCTAAGTACCAGCAGTCGCAGAACATATAATTTGCGCCCAATCTGATTGATGGACCCCAGAAGTCTTTTGTTGAACCAAAGCGATCAATTCCTGAGAAGTCATTGATAGATCTTTGTTTTCTTTCAGCTCTTCCAAAATGGAGTTCGAATTCAGCAAATACATTCCAGCATCCTTGGCCGTTAAAAGCAACATCAAAACCAATCCAAGGGCCCCAGAATGACGTTTTGAAAGAGTTTCCTTGACGACGGCTATCTGAACAACAATCACGTGTATAGCTTGAGCTGCTGCTGCAGTCACTGCTGCTGCTGCTGCTGCAATCAAGACGATCTTCGCAATGGTTTTTGAATTTCAAGTGGTGACGGTCATAAGAGAAACCGATCATTGGTGCAAACTTAAGTTCTGGGAACCAGCAATTATCAATTGGCATACCAAGACCGAAGTTAAAGTCCCAAACGTAACTGTTGTCTTTAGTACGATTGCTAAAGGCAGTTAGATCGTAAGAACCTGATACTTCTACGCCATTTGAACCAAAATGTTCTGCTTCACTGTAATCTTGGACAGTGTTTCTTTCACGCTTTCTTCCATCACATACCCAACCATAATCAAATGATGCGCGAGTATAAGTAGTGCAGCCTAGCAAGCCTTTATATTTAGCGCCTAAAATCAAAATCTCAAGGTCTTTGAAGTGAATACTTGATTTTACGCGTGGATTGATCAGTGCGTGATCACGAATTTCCCACTTTAAAGAATCTTGACGATATCCAAGTCCTACTTGAATTCCTTGGGCGTCAGCAAAAGCTAGCCCAGACAATGAAATAACTGTTGCAGCTGCAATAGCAGCCAGTTTTGTAGCAAATGTTTTCATATTACTCCTGGTTAGTTGAATTTTAGCCCCAACGTATATTAATATTTGGATTTTGTCAATCGAATTTTCCAAAAAAAATAATTAAAAATGAAATCTACAATGAAAATGGGTAATTTATGCTTAAGAATAACATATTTGCATTGGAAGGAAAATTGCTAGCATAGACCCTGTGGGTGTATGCTATAGAAAATGTGCCCTCACATTCTAGTGAATAGGCATATGAAAAAGTAAGGTCCAAGGATCTATGCTTAATAGGACCGTACCCTTTAAAATGCATATTTGGATGCAAGCTGTTACCACCCCATCCATATAGCCCTTCAAGTGAACACATGAAACGATGGAAATTCCTATAATTTCTTTCGAAATTCATGCTTCCCACTAACCATGGTGATCCGACATCTGCCACACCCAAGCCTAAAGATCCCCAACTACGGAATACCCAAAATTCCCGGCAATCAAATTCCTTTCCAGCAGATAGAAATATTTCCATTTCAACTTGGCCATGGTGAAAACTTCCAAGATTATGAAGGCCACGCTTTGTGGCTTTAGTCAATTCCCCCCCGACAACTAAACTGAAAGGATCTTCTAACCCTACGTCATCCAGTAAAAGGTAGCGGCCGCCTAAAAAGAAACTGTCCATTCCAAAATGCTGCTTAGCATTGGAGGCTAGGAGTAAATCTGCCTCGGCATACCAATTTCTATCGGTAGTATAATTATAATAGGCTCCGCCAACATTAAAATTAAAAAAGTGATTGGTTGCAGGCTTGTGAAAGGTGCTGTGCGAAGATGCTACTTGTTGGTAATCTTCAAATAAATATCCGGCATTAGTCTGGATTACATAATCTTGTGGAAGCCATGGTGCTCGCTCTACAGCAAAACTCAAGAGAGGAGGGCACATAAGACATAAAAGAGACATAAAAGATTTCACGGACCTAAAGATGAGCCCAAAAGGCATTACTGAAAAAATATTTTTTCGATCTATGAATATCATTTAGTCCCTTGTTGTCTCTTTACAAGCAGAAACCTCGTGCAGACAGTTCTCTTTCAGCTTCCATGGCTGCCATGCAACCAGAGCCGGCTGCGGTAATGGCTTGACGATAGACATGATCCTGAACATCTCCTGCAGCGTATACCAAATTGACACTAGTTTGGCAAGTTCCCGGAACAACTTTTATATATCCATTTGGATGCAGCTCAAGTTGGCCCTTAAGAAAAGATGTATTTGGCGTATGACCTACAGCAAAAAACACGCCTCCGGCATCATAGATATCCACCTCGCCGGTCTTGAGATTTTTTATATCGACATGGCGTACGACCGTATCCCCTTTGACCATAATAATTTCACTATCCCAAAGTATGGTGATCTTTGGATGTTCAAGAGCGCGTTTCTGCATAATTTTTGAAGCGCGCAATTTATCGCGACGATGAACAAGATAAACCATCGCGCCAAATTTAGTCAAAAAGGTGGCTTCTTCAACAGCCGAATCTCCGCCACCGATAACAAAGAGCGCTTTATTCCGGAATATGGGCATAGCACCATCGCACACGGCGCAAGCGGTAACTCCTTTTTGCCAGAACTCTCCCTCATTTGCCCCAGGAATGTCCAAGCGATTAGCCGTGGCTCCCGTGGCCAATATTACTGCATCGGCCATGTAATGGCTATCACGCCCTATAACTCGATAAGGATGGGAGCTCAAATCAACGCTTTCAACATCTTCAGACAAGATTTTTGTCCCAAAATGCACGGCTTGCTTCTTAAAACTTTCAACAAGAATGGGGCCGGAAATCCCTTCGGGAAAACCGGGATAATTTTCTACATCCGTTGTTGTCATTAGCTGGCCGCCGGCAGGACCTGCAAAAAAGCCTTCGAATAATACCGGTTGTAAATTCGCTCGCGCGGCATATATGGCAGCGGTATAACCTGCGGGACCTGAGCCTATGATGACAATCTTTGCTTTATTCATTAAATTTTCCTTATTAGGTAATTATCTGGAGTGAAGCCAGCACTCGTACACGGGGTATTGCTTCTGAAGCTGCTTAATCCAAATTTCTGCTTCTCCAACATTATCAAGCAACATTACCGCAGTGGCAATGCCATCTGCCATTGCGCAACTTGGCGCCATAATACTGGCGCTGGCAATAGAACCATGGGCCATGCGCAATGGATAATAAGTTCTCGGATCAATAATATGTGAATAGGAGACTCTTTTTCCATCAATATTTACACTCCAATTCTGTAAATAGTCGCCACTTGTCGCTAAAGCAACATTTACAAGATCAACTTCCCCTATCCCCCTTTGGCGGTTTCTGTCTCCTAACCGGCTAATAAAGACCCTCCAAGGACGATGATCAGGGTGCTGACCAGAGGTGCGGATCTCTCCCCCCCATTCCACATAAAGATCCGAAAATTTGGCGTTTATTAATCTTTCTACGATCAAATCCACGCAATGTCCTTTGGCAATCCCTCCCAAATCAAGAGACGTTTTATCGTGATCTTTGAAAAATATTTGATCTTGAAAATGAATCTTATCCCATCCCACTGCGGGAGAAAGGGCTTTAATTTCTGTTGATGTGGGAATGCTTCCGCCTTGCAACTTAGATTTCCATAGCTCATATAAAGGATGTATTGTGGGATCAAAAAGTCCCTTTGTAAGCGTTACAATACCCTCTACTTGACCCAGGAAATCATACATTTTAGAGGAAATAGGTACTTTAACATGCTCTTTTAAACGATTGAGACGTGAAATTTCTGATTTGGGATTCCAGTTGTTAAAGAGATCGTCAATTTCACTAAATACAGCTTGGATTATGACTTCAACAGCCTTTATTTCATCCGCTAATAATCTTTTTCCTACGATTACGCGATAACTGATAGTCATAGCCACGCCATCTATTTCTGTGGTCTTTGATTCTGAATCCGAGATGGAAGACTGACAAGATATGAGAAGTAGCAGGGGGAGAATAACGGATAGGGACAAAATGGAGATGAGGATAAAGGAACATTTTCTATGAAAAAGTCTCATAATGTCTTTTCTTATTACTTATTTGACTTTAAGTTAATGAGATTGAGGCGTTTATTCCTGAATGAGCCCGAAACCCATCAAAAGCGAACCTGCAATCCTTCACGCTTGTAGTAACTATTAAGTGTATTTTTAAGCAGCATAGCAATGGTCATGGGACCTACCCCTCCGGGAACAGGAGTGATAAAAGAACAGAGTTCCTTGACAGCTTCAAAGTCGACATCGCCAACAATTTGATATCCTTTTTTTACGGTAGAATCATCAATGCGGTTGATTCCGACATCGATAATAACAACTCCCGGCTTGATCATCTCGGCGCTGATAAATTTAGGCTTGCCAATAGCGACAATTAGAATGTCTGCCAAGCGTGTGATTTCGTGAAGATCTTTGGAAAAGCGATGGGCTATGGTCACTGTAGCATTGCCACCCGGTAAACCCTGCATCAACATTGCGGCGATTGGCTTCCCTACAATATTGCTACGACCAACGACAACGACATGCTTGCCGGCGACTTCAATACTATAGCGTTCCAGCAGTGTTTTAATGCCTAAGGGAGTACATGGGAAAAAAATGTCTGTTTCTCCAATTAACATCCGACCAACATTATAAGGATGGAAGCCATCAACATCTTTCTCCGGAGAAATACTCTGAGTAATTCTAATAGCATTAATGTGATGAGGCAAGGGCAACTGCACTAAAATGCCATCGACATCGGTATCATTATTAAGCTCGTCAACAAAACCTATCAATTCTGCTTCAGTTAATGTAGGCGGCAAAGATTTCCTCACAGAAATCATTCCTACATCTTTACATGCTTGAATTTTTCGGCTAACGTAAATTTGAGAGGCGACATTATCACCAACCTGGATGACGGCAAGGCAAGGCTTGCGACCATCAATATTTGCGATGAGCGCTTTAATTTCCTGCTGAATATTTTCAGCGATCTTTTTACCTTCAATCAATTTCATAATGTAGAGTATATCTGAATTTAGGATTTTTTCGATTATACCAGGAGAAAAAAATGAAAAGGATCTATCTATTTTTCGTCATGATGGGAATTACATGCTCATCCCCATTGTACTGCTATGATCAATCACCCGCCTGCTATAAGCAAATACAGCAAACGTTTTTTCGGCAAGATCTTCTTGTTGCTGGGCTGAGCCTTTATAGTGTAAATCAGAACATTTGGCTGAATATTTATAATGATTTGCAAAATGGAGCATCCAGCGTACCTTCAATAGTGGACAACTTAGCCAGAGCGAAAAACCCGAACCCTTTGGACCCAGTTTTTCTTCCTGGTGCCTCTGCAGAAATCCTTCAACAAGCACTTTTTAGTGTGTTTCAGGGGGTAATGAATAAGTACGCTTATGAAGCATCATCAAGCACAGTCATAAACCAAAATACAATAGTGGGAATTTTTCGGTATATGTGGGAACAGCAATACAGCCTGTTGGAAGCATGCATTAAAATATGATCACAAATAGAGTTTTTTCCCTGCATGGCAGTGTGCAATATACTTAAGTCAAGTCAGGGACAAGCGGTATTGGAGTAACAATACCTTTGTCCAAAACTCCGCTATTGTTAACAAAACCCTTAAAGGAAGGCTTGAAATGTATTCGTGACCTTCCCTTCCAAAAGGATCTGACATTTTGATGCAAAAGGCGTGCCATTATATTCACGATGGCTACCATAGAAATCACTCCTTTCTGCAGTTGACTATGTAAAAATGCCGGCAGAAATACTTCGCCGGTCTTCCAGAAGTTATGGGTGCGTAAGGACTTGCAGATATAACTGTTATTTTCAAATATCCATGTCTTCTGAAATCCACCCAACAAAAAGTGGAAGTGCATTAAGATGGGCACTTGACACCCTTTGGGCAATAATCGGATACCATGAAATATCCACCGCACTATCCCTTCAGGCTCTGTATCAAGCAATTTCATTGTAAAAAGATTATAAAGCTTGCCGACGACTGCCTCAAGTTTTTCATGCAACCATTTAGCACAATTTTCTGATTCAATTTGATAAACAAAATTGCCCGCACGTGCCTTTATCAGATCTAATCTTATTAATTCTAATAATTGATAGCCTTGCTTTTGATTCAAGGGAATTGAGTGTTGGGCATGCTGCCGATGGGTGTAATAAACATTCTCATCAGGATAAGCGACTGTAGCTTTTGCAGTGTGGCAAAACATCGATAAAGTTTCTAAAAATGTGGTGGGAAATTTGGTCGCAAACTTACCAAAATCATAAATAGCGTAGCTATTGCCCCTCCTGGGGATTAAGAGCTCTAAATACGCATGAGACTGCTCATAATTTAAAGTTGCTGACCCCCGAGTTGCAGTGGCAACAGCGCTCCAACTGGTGCCATTCAGATGTTGACCGTAGCGCTCTTGGGCCTCCTCTTTAGAGATTACTTCAAAAAGCGGCAACGGTCTCCACCAATCCCTATTATGCAGTGTAATCGTTTCGAAATTGGCCTTATCGGCATCCCACCAGCCTAGTTTATGCACATTCCAATTAACAATTCCCTCAGCCATAAATTCCAAATTCCCAACTTCGCTATTTTTGTTTTTAAAAACCTCAAAAATTTCCTGCATATTTAAGGTGTAATTTCCACGAAAATGTATTAGCTTTGCAGGATTTAAGATATTTGCCGCTTTTCCCTCAAAGGGTAGCGTGACTATTTTTTCATGAGATTGAGAGGAAGTCGGAATCTTTATTTTTTCTATCTTTAACCAGTCATCACCCATACGGCCGATTCGGCCTTGCATGTTTGAAAATAACAGTTTTTCTTGTAAGGCAGGGTATTGGATAAAGAATTCACTCTTTAAGCAATCTCGAAGCAAATAAACAAAAAATGACCTTCTCAGTTCTTCATTTCTAAGTAAGAGGGGCAAAAACCCTCTATATCCAGAAGCTTGTTCAAGTTTTTCATAATCGTGAACAGATAGTTTTGACTGGTAAAAAATATCTTCACTCTGCTTCCATGTAGAGGCGTACTTAGAAAGTTCATATATATCTCTTGGATCCGGTAGCTCTCTGTCCCAACCACCATTTTCAGCTTCTAAACGATAACGTAAAGCCACTACTCGCCTTTCCAGATCATTCTTTATGCGAATAGCTTTAATATGGTTTGAGAGACTTAGACGCCCAATCAACGCCTCTCCGGCCCGAATAAATCCACTAAAATTAACCAGCTGCTTGTCACATCCAAATCGGATTGGAATTTCTTCTAATCTGTCTAAAATATGAATAAATTGAACTGCTACTGAGACAATCAAGGGTATACCTAAAGAAAATAATCGACGGAAAAGAGTCATTAAAAATCCATCAATTTTCCAATAGCCGGAACTATTTAATCTGAGGGCGCGTCCTGCCTCTACGGCTATTGAAAATTGTTGAAGGGTCTGACTGATTAATTGCATTGGTACCTCTACTCGTGAGGACACCCTTTGCTAACTAATTTATTTTTTTTAATTAAAGATATATTTAATTTTAAATAAACTTTGCAGATAGCAAAGATCGTGCCACCCTTTCAAGGTGCAAAAACAATGCCACAACCAATACTATTAACCAGAATTACACAAAGTAGAAGTAATTAAAAACAAAGCAAATACCATGCCAAAAAATTCACTTTTCAGTTAGGCCTTCTTGCATTATGCTATGTAAAACACTAATCTCGAAGAACATCAACTTTAAACAAAAAATATCCTATGCAAGAAAAACCTCTTTCAGAAAATGAAACACTTCCTAAAGCCTATGAAGCCAAAGTTACTGATGCCAAATGGTATCAATTTTGGAACGACCAAGGTTTTTTCAAAGCCGATCCCCTCTCTTCTAAACCTGCCTATTGCATAGTTATTCCACCTCCTAACGTCACAGGCTCTCTTCATATGGGCCATGCATTAGTCAATACCCTGCAAGATGTCCTTATTCGCTGGAAGCGTATGTTGGGGTTCGAAACTGCCTGGATCCCTGGAACTGATCATGCGGGAATTGCCACGCAAACGACTGTTGAAAGGCACCTCATCAAAACTTTAGGTAAAAAACGTAAAGATTTTTCGAGAGAGGAGTTCTTAAGTCATGTTTGGAACTGGAAAGAGCAGAATGAGCACCAGATTCTAGGTCAGTTAAAGCGACTTGGATGCTCTTGTGACTGGTCCCGTCTGCGCTTTACAATGGATGAAGGCAATAACTCTGCTGTTCGCAGCACATTTAAGAAATTATACGATGACGGTGTCATCTATAGAGGCGATTACCTTGTCAACTGGGATCCTGTGACCCAAACGGCACTCGCCGATGATGAAGTAGAATATGAAGAACGGCAGTCATCAATGTGGCATCTAAAATATCCTCTTCAAGATGGCACCGGATTTATTCATATCGCTACAACGCGCCCAGAAACGATGCTTGGAGATACAGCAATCGCCGTCTCGCCCAAAGACGAAAGATACCAACATCTTATAGGAAAAATGGTCCTCCTTCCACTAATGAATAGGTCTATTCCGATCATTGCAGATTATCTTGTCGACCCCACATTTGGAACAGGAATGGTTAAGGTCACCCCCGCACATGACCCTAATGACTACCAAATGGGAATGACACATAAATTGCCCTTCATCAATATCATGACCCCTGATGGAAAGATCAATGAAAACGGCGGTGATTTTGAAAGCCTTACCATGGAAGAGGCGCGAAAGACTGTTGTCAAAGCATTGCAAGCTGCTGGCTTCGTTGATAAAATTGAGCCGCATACTAATCGGGTCGGCCTATCTTACCGCTCTAAAGCTGTTATAGAACCCTATATGTCAAAGCAATGGTTTGTACACATGGAAAGTTTCGGTAAAAAGCTTTCTTCCGCTATACGAGAAGAAAAAGTAAAAATTATTCCTGAAAATTGGGAAAATACTTACTTTCACTGGATCGACAATCTCCGCGACTGGTGTATCAGCCGTCAACTGTGGTGGGGACATCGCATTCCAATTTGGTATTCTCTGGAAAATCCTGAGCAAATGATTTGCTACGCAGGAGAAGGAGTACCGCCAGAGGTAGCTGCTGCTCCGGATAAGTGGCAGCAAGATGAAGATGTCCTGGACACATGGTTCTCTTCAGCTCTTTGGCCCTTCGCCACTCTAGGTTGGCCGGAAAAAACTCCTGAACTGAAAAAATTTTATCCTAATGCTGTTTTGGTTACAGGACACGACATTCTTTTCTTTTGGGTTGCCCGCATGATGATGATGGGCGAGTACATTATGGGAGAAGTACCATTTCCGGAAACATTTTTACACGGCCTGATTTACGCAAAATCCTACTGGCGTAATGTTGAAGGCGGCGGTATTGCCTATGTATCAGAACAAGAAAGATACGACTATGAAATGGGAAAGCCTATCCCTAAGGATGTCGAAAATAAATGGGAAAAAATGTCGAAAACGAAAGGCAATATCATTGATCCTATCGATATCATCGAACAATATGGCACTGACGCGATCCGTTTAGCATTATGCGCAAGTCCTAGCCAAGCACGAGAGATCGATCTTGACCTCCGCCGATTTGAAGAATTCAAAAATTTCGCGAATAAAATTTGGAATGGCGCACGCTTTGTTTTAATGAATCTTGAAGGTGATCCTAACAGTGGTACCTTCCCCTTAACAATCGAAGAGTTTGAAAAGGGTATTGACGAAGACCTGCTCTTATTAGAGGACCGTTGGTTATTTTCTGTCTTGAATCGCACAATCGCGACAGTCAACAGCAAGCTCTCAACATATCTTTTTGATCAAGCAACAATGGAAGCTTACGATTTCTTTTGGAAATTATTTTGTTCTTACTATGTGGAAATGGCAAAACCCTATCTTTTCGGTAAAATAGGTATTCCTGCTCAACGATTAAATAAGCAAAAAATTCTTGTGGTTGTTCTTCTGGATGCGATTAGGTTAATGCATCCTATGGCCCCTTTCATCACTGAAGAGCTCTTTCAACTTCTAAAAGCCCGATTTACAGGAGCTATCCCTGCAAAAAATTGTGATCTTTATACCAAAGAAGCGATTGAAGCCCTAAGTAAAGAAGGATGCATTGTAGCCCCTTACCCAAGCATCATCTCACAGTCTGACTCTAATAGCGCCATCGAAGCGGACTTCGCCACCATCGAAGAAGTTGTGTACACTGTGCGCAATTTGCGCGGTGAAATGAAAATACCTCCCGGTACAGCCACTGACATCCACCTGATTGGTAATAACAATGATCCAAGCTTTAAACTACTTTCAGCCAACAGTAATATCCTTAAAGCCTTGGTTAAAACAAACGCTATCATTATGGAAAATAATGAAATCTCCAACATCGGCCTAACTAGTTCTGCCATGGTGGGCGGCCTCAAAATCATGATTCCTATACCTAAAGAATTGATGGAAAAAGAAAAAACTCGTCTCATTAAAGAAAACGAAAAGATTGTCATCTCTTTGCAAAAAATGCAAACGCAACTCGATAATGCTGAATTTGTTAAAAATGCCCCTAGCCAACTCATTGAAAAACAGCGTCAGCAAAAACTGCAGCTTGAAACTGAATTAGAAGAAATCAAAGTGAAATTGGAAAAGATGATGTAGCCTGTGCGGCTCGCATAGCGCCTGTTAGGCAACAAGCAACATATACTCAACATAGCTGATTCAGCTATGTTGAGTATATAATTCAGTCTGAATGATTGTTTAACTGCCCTTTGGCATGAAGGTCTTCAAAACCCTTTTTGACGATTTTTGTAAAGTCTGCATTAGCAGGAATCCTTGCAAAATCCCTTTCAATAAGGAATTCAGCATTATCATTTGGCTGGGAAGATGCTTCTAGTCTTTGAAGGAGCAAACCTAATTTATCAGGCTCACGTCCATCGCTGATTTTGAACCATTTACAAAGCATTTTCTTAAAAGGACTTAAAGGACGGATCTCTCCTTCCCCGGTCACTACAAAATCTTCTTTCAACGAGGAAACATCCGTATTAAATATTGTCGGGATGTTTCTAATCTTACTAATACTCATAAAGTACCCTTATTATTAATAACCTTACTTATACATATTTTAACAATTAACCATTATACATTCAAGTCCAAAATTACTCCGTTGATGTAACAAAATTAAAAAATAAATCATTCACCAAAATGGGGTCTTATACAATATCTTAAATCATTAATCGATATTAAGCCAACTTTAACGCTGCAATGGCAATAACCTTACGCATCTCATTGAACGTATTCAAGTTATAAGGTACTGGCCAACAAAAACCCACTGGAAATTCTGGATCAATTTAATCGTTCTCCCTTGCCAGTATTCATTCTTGCCGAGATAAGTTTTCGCAAATTATTGTAAGTTAGACCTGTGTCGTGCAACGCGTAGCTTGGGTGATGATTTTCTACAGTAAATATCGAGATAAAATCCAAATTTCGACATTTTTCTTGGCATACCACCACGGATAAGGTATAAAAATAATTATAACCCCATCCACCCATGAAAAGAGAATATTTGGCATGTCATCGCTCTCGAAAACCTATCTAAAACGTGAATGTTTTTTATCTTTCGTTTTTTCATTTGCATCCAGGGTATACT
>JACCVN010000203.1 GCA_013698165.1 Parachlamydiaceae bacterium
TTCTAGGGTGGGTATATGAGAAGCGAATTTGACTTTATCGGCAAGCTTGGTAAATTCCTTAAGTTTTGCCAATTTATCTGAGTCCAGAAGAGCTGCACTTTTTAGCTGAGCAAAAAATTCTTCTGTCGTATCTGGAAGGATATTTAAGTGATACTTTTCCTCAATTTCCGAACGCACAGCATTGGACAATTCGACAATATAACTTTCAGCAATAGACGGGTTGATTTCCGCTTGCTGTTGCAAAATACTCAGCTTTTCATTGGCTGCATGATAATGCATCTGAGAATCTAAAATTGTTTGACCTACCAGTTTTTTGCGAGGTGCAAACTTATAATAAAGAGCTGTACCAAGGAGTGCCAGCAAAACACAAACAATTTCCCAAGGGAATCTTTTGCCCGCCCAGCTCAAACGATTGCGGGTAGGCTCCTGATCGGCCATTTTCTGTTGCAGGGTTGCTCTTAGCTTCGGGTTGAGATCGATAGGAAAAGTTCTTGAAAGCTTTAAGGGCGTTTCTATAGGCAAAAAAGAATGGTCCTTTGACTCAGTTAAAATGACATTGATCTCTAAAATCCCTGAAATAAGTTCTACAGGTTTTTCTCCGGAGGCATTCGACAAGAAAACAATATTTAAAAATGTTAGTCCATATTTTCCCGCCAGCTGAGGCTCCAAATGAAAAGTCCACTTCTCAGCTTTTTCACCCTCTTGTGAAGGCAGACTTTGCTTCTCGACGGATAGGATCAAAAATGGGGCTGCACCAGGTCGGGGATTCCTTAGTAAATTCGCTAAAAGGACTTTTTCATCGATGTGATATGCTGCTGGAGAGTTAAACATCAATTCAATTATAAAAGCTTCAGGCAAAAAAATTTCTTGTTTGGAGATCGTTGCGCTAGCTGAAAACCCTGGTGAACGGCTTGTGTTCCAAGATTCTGAGGCCGTTAAGGAAGCTGTGAGGATAAAGATCAAGAGGTATAAAGCATTCATCGCAGCCTTTTGCCTCTGGATTTGAAATAGTGATTGATCATCTGAAAATAGGAATCTTTAGTCGAAATCGCTAAAAATCCCCCGTGGGTTTGCGCCATCAGCTTTTGAAGAGAATGGATGCGCTCTTCCAAAGATTTGATCAGATGTTGCTGAAACTGTGGATCGGATGTATCGATCAGCGCCTGCTCACCCGTTTCTAGATCAGCAACATTTACAAGACTGATTTTTGGAAACTGCTCTTCATAGCTGTCCGTAATCGCAATAGCAGTCACATCGTGGCGTTTTACCAGCAGCTTTAATTCGTGGCTAAAGTCTGCAGAGATAAAATCGGAAATTATGAAGCAGATCGCCTGTTTAGTTTGTACGCTGCCCAAAAAGGCTAGTGCTTTTGAGAGATCGGTCTTACTATTGACTGGGGGGGCGACAAGGAGATCACGAATTATCCTAAGCACATGTCTTTTGCCACGTTTCGGTTCCAAATAGGTTTCGATATGATCGGAAAAGGTTAGTAGTCCCACTTTGTCATTATTGGTAGTAGCTGCGAATGCCAAAAGGGCTGCAATTTCTGCTATAAGCCGATTTTTCGGATGCTTCCGATTACCAAATCGACAAGAGGATGAAAGATCGACAATCAGCATGACGGTCAGTTCTCTTTCTTCACGGAAATTTTTGACATAAGGATGGCCAAAGCGTGCAGTCACATTCCAGTCAATGCTGCGCACATCATCGCCAGGAATATATTCTCTAACTTCTTCAAATTCGATACCTTTGCCTTTATAAGCGGAATGATAAGTTCCTGCCACGATATTTTTAGCGAGGTGAGTTGCCCGAATTTGAATCCGATGAAGCGTATTAAAAAGTTCTAAATCTATCTCTGGCATGCCCTTTCCTTGGTATTGATAGGTGATAGAAAATCAGCCTTTAAGGAACTGGAATAGTGGCAAGAATGCGCTCGATGATATCGTCAGCAGTCAGATTTTCAGCTTCAGCTTCATAGGAAAGGCGGAGGCGATGGCGCAAGATTTGTAAACAACAGCTTTTAACATCGTGGGGGGTAACAAAAGCGCGGCCGGCTAGAAAGGCGTGTGCCTTGCTGGCAATCTTCAGCCCTAAAGATGCGCGGGGGGATGCCCCAAAGAGTAAAAGGCCTTTGATATCAACTTGAAACTCTTCCGGATAGCGAGACGAAAAAATGATCTTTAAAATGTAATCAACAATCTTATCATCGATAAATACATCTTCGACAAGCTTTCGAAGTGCCAAAATCTCTTCGGAAGAAATAATAGCCGAGACATTAGAATGCACAAGAGTTCCCATCCTTCGCAAGATCTCTTTTTCTTCTTCCATGGATGGATAACCGATTTGTACTTTCATCAAAAAACGGTCAGTTTGCGCTTCGGGAAGTGGGTAGGTGCCTTCCTGTTCGATAGGGTTTTGAGTCGCCAACACAAGATAGGGATTTCCGGCTTTAAAGGTTTGGCCCCCAATTGTGACTTGCTTTTCCTGCATGACTTCCAGCAAAGCAGATTGTACCTTGGGAGGCGCGCGGTTGATCTCGTCAGCTAAAAGTATATTGGTGAAAATGGGGCCTTTATTAACGCTAAAGGTTCCTTCTTTAGGATTGTAGATCGTTGTACCGATAAGATCTGCAGGTAAGAGGTCCGGAGTAAACTGAATACGTTTAAAATCGCATTGAAGTACTTTTGCAAAAGTATTTACCGCCAGGGTTTTAGCAAGCCCCGGAAGACCTTCCAAAAGCAAATGTCCGTCTGCCAACAGGCCGATCAATAAGCTTTCGATCAGCTCACTTTGACCGACGATCACTTTGCCAACCTCTTGCCGGAGAGCATTAATTTTTTCATTTGCTTGCTGAATTTTTGCTGTGAGCACATCAAGTTCTACTGGCATGAGAATTCCTCTTTAACAATGACCCGGCTTTTGCCTGATATATACTGCCCTTAGCTCAATCTGAGAATTTGGGCAACGCGAAAGCTCTCGCGGTTGAGCTCATTTAAAAGACCCTGTATTATAC
>JACCVN010000251.1 GCA_013698165.1 Parachlamydiaceae bacterium
CGATCAGAGGCTTGACTTTCCTCGTGGAACATTCTATAATTCGTGACTCAAGTGCTTGTTATTGCCTCAATTCCCAACAATAAAAACTAAGGCAAGGTGAATTACCCATGCAAAAAAAAGAATTAGAAATACACAGCGAAAATATTCTTCCAATCATAAAAAAATGGCTTTATTCCGAGAAGGACATTTTTGTTAGAGAACTGGTTTCAAATGCGATTGATGCTATTCAGAAAGTCAAAATTCTAAGGGAAAGAAATCAAGTACCCGCTAACGAACAAGAACTACGCATAGATATCAAGATCAACAAAGAAGCCAAAACCCTTCAGTTTATTGACACAGGCGTGGGTATGGATGCTGACGAGGTACAAAAGTACATCGCGCAGATCGCCTTTTCAGGGGCTGAAGAGTTCATCGAAAAATATAAGCAGGAAGATGAAAAAGACCAATTTATCGGACATTTTGGCCTCGGCTTCTACTCTGCCTATATGGTCGCGGATAAAGTTCAAATCGAGACTCTTTCCAGTAAAGCGGATGCAGAACCGGTATTTTGGTCTTGCGATGGATCAACGCAATATGAAATTGACAAGGGCACACGCATAGAAGTTGGCACAACTATCACCTTATTTATCAATGCCGACAGCGAAGAGTTTCTTGAAGAAGCTCGCATGAAGCAAATTCTTACGCAATATTGTTCATTTCTGCCGTTTCCAATTTACCTTGATGGGAAGCTGATCAACAGCCAAGAGCCCCTCTGGATAAAAGCGCCTTCAGAATGCACAGACGAAGATTATCTTAAGTTTTACCGCTTCCTATACCCTTATGATGAGGATCCACTTTTTTGGGTGCATCTCAATGTCGATTATCCTTTCCACCTCAAAGGCATTCTTTATTTCCCTAAAATCCAGAAGGAAATGGACCTCAATAAAAGCAGTGTCAAACTTTACTGCAACAGGGTGTTTGTTTCCGACAATTGCAAAGATGTCATCCCTAACTACCTCATGGTTCTAAGAGGCGTTATTGATAGTCCTGACATCCCCTTGAATGTCTCTAGGAGTTATCTGCAAGTTGATAAAACTGTACGCCTGCTTTCAAACCATATTTCTAAAAAAGTCTCTGACAGTCTTGCTCAGCTATATCGCAGTGATAGAGAGAAGTTTTTAAAAATTTGGCACGATGTTTCGATCGTGGTCAAATTGGGCATCCTTGAAGATGAAAAATTCTATGAAAGGGCCAAAGAGTTTTTAGTCTGGAAAAATAGCGATGGGGCATGGACGACTGTTGAAGAGTACCTTGAGCGCAATAGGGAAAAGACACACGACAAGATTTATTACACCAAAGATGAAAAACATGCATCGAACTTCTTAGGGATTTTTAAATCAAAAAATATCGAAGTTCTTTGTGTAGAACCGCCATTAGACCCTTATCTGATCGAATACATAGAGCGTAAAATCTCTCCTGTAAGATTCCAGCGCATTGATGGGGGCATCGACGACCATCTCTTAGACAAGGAACGTGAGAAATCGGTACTGGACGCTTCAGGTAGGACAGAAGCTGCTAAGTTAGCGGATTTTATTCGCCACCAGCTGAGCGAAGAAAAAATTGAAGTAGAAGCCAAAAGTCTAGCTGCTGATGCTCTACCGGCATTTATCATGATCGATGAACAACAAAGACGCATGCGCGATTATATGCAGCGCTTAGATCCTGCTGGTAGCCGTGCCGACATGGGCATTGGCAAAGGGACGCTTGTTGTCAACACCAATAGCAAGCTTATCCATGCGATCCATCAGCTTGAGACCAGCAACCCGGTGTTGGCCAAAGAGTTGGTCCGTCAAACTTATGATCTTGCCCTTCTTTCACAAAGAGAAATGGATCCTGCTGCTTTGAATGGGTTTATCAATCGCACCAATCACGTGCTTGAAAGCCTGCTAGAACAGAAAAAGTAAGATAGGTTTGGACACCAAGCGTAATAAACTAGTTTCTTGCGGTTCTTTGTCCTAAGCCGCGAATGTGGCGACAGCAAACGTTTGCTGTCTGCGCATTCGCGGCTCGCTCGACTTGACTCGGACTACCACACGCTTACGCGTGTGGGTATATGCTGCCGCCGCATTCGAGGCTTAGGAAAAACTCTTCTCCTGCGTATAATGAGTGCCCAAACTCAAATTCAAACTTAACTCAACTCAACTTCCTTAGGGTACATTGTGGAAAATGTCATCAAAATCGATAGGCTTTGCAAAACATTCAGGCTGCAAAAGAGCGCTTCGGGCATGGGAAATGCTCTAAAGGGCCTTTTTTTCCCTGAGTACATTGAAATTAACGCCATTAGAGATCTATCTCTATCTGTTAACAAAGGTGAAAGGATAGCGTTTATCGGACCTAATGGAGCTGGAAAATCGACTGCCATCAAAATGCTTACAGGCATACTGTATCCCACGTCCGGGAGCATTGAAGTTTTGGGCATGATCCCCTGGCAAGAGCGACATGCCTTAGGATATAAAATAGGAACAGTTTTTGGTCAGCGTTCTCAGCTTTGGTATCATTTACCTCCTGCAGATACATTTGACTTGCTGTCAAAAATCTATGAAATTGACAAAAGCACCTATAAGGCTTGCCTGCAAAAGCTAATTGATCTCTTTGAGATTGGTGACCTTATGCAAAAGCCCGTTAGACAGCTTTCTTTAGGGCAGCGCATGCGCTGTGAAATTGTGGCCAGCTTGCTTCATAATCCTCAAATTCTATTTCTTGATGAGCCCACCATCGGCCTGGATATTAATGCCAAGCTAAATATCCGCAGCTTACTTAACACACTTTCTAAAGAGCATGGCATCACATTATTTTTAACTTCTCATGATACTGCCGACATAGAGCAGGTTTGCGACAGAGTGATAGTCATCGACAAAGGTTGTATTGTTATGGATAAGCCCTTAAGAGAACTTAAAAAAAGTTACATGCGTAAAAAAATCGTGACTATCATCACAGACGAAGAAACATTGCAAATGCCTGTTCAAATTCCTGGATTAAAGATATTAGAGAATACCCATCACCATTTCAAATGTGAAATCGACTTGGAAACGGCTTCGATCAAAACTATTATAGAAGAGGCTTTAAGCAAATCTACTATTAAAGATATGACCATCGAAGATCCATCTATGGAAGAAATTATCCGTCTTGTTTATCAATCAGTGGCGTCGAACAGCAATGAAAAATTATGATGAAAAATATGTTTTTTTTCTTTTCTCTTTTAAGAACAAGTATTCGGGCTTCTATTCATAGACGGGGAGCATTTTTAATTGAATCTATGCTGATGATCACAAGTAATTTGATTTTTTACCTTATCTGGTATCTTTTCTTTCTTCATTTTGACACTGTCAAAGGCTGGAAAATCGAAGACATGATCGTATTAATTACGATAGGCTCCGGTGGCTATGGGCTAATGCAGATCTGTTTTGGAGGAACCAAGAAGCTATCTGCTGCGATCATTAATGGCGATCTGGATCCCTTTATGGTCCAACCCAAAAACCTGTTGCTGCATGTAATAGGTTCTCAATCTAATGCCAAAGGGTGGGGACAACTGGCAACATCTTTAATTATGATATTTCTTGGAGGCTTGTATTCTCCCTTTGACTTATTGCTGATTCTTATCGGTGTTATATCTGCCGGTTTGGTTTTTACTTCGATGAATGTCATCGCACACAGCCTTCCCTTCTGGTTTGGTTCTATGCAAACTTTAGCCAAAAAATATGGCGATGCCCTCTTTCTATTTGCTCTTTACCCGACAAATATTTACTCGGGTTTGCTGCAGATAATGATGTTTACGCTCATTCCCGCCGGAATTATTGGTTATTTGCCGGTAGAACTTATTCGCGAATTTTCTTGGGTCAAACTATTGCAGCTCATTACTGCCGCAGCAACCTTTACTTCCATTGCCTTTATCGTCTTTTACTCGGGCCTAAAGCGATATGAATCGGGAAATCAGTTTGGCATACGGATGTAGACATGAACTCTTTAAAAAAACACCTTGCAATTTTCAATCTATCTGCTAGACAAGCAATCTGTAACTACCAGCTTTTGGTTGGCCTTAGCATCTTTTTGGTGACTTGCTTAGTGATCTTTGCAAACCTTTGGAAGCTTGTAGCAACAAAAACAGGAATGCAAACTTATGAACCTAGCCAGCTGCTCTGGTACATAGCTTTGAATGAGTGGGTCATTGTTTCACTTCCACGAACACATGAAAATATCGAACAAGATCTACGCAGTGGAAAATTGGCCTACTTGCTATCCAGACCCATTTCCTATTTAGGATCCCTATTTTCTGAGGCTTGCGGAACTCTCTTTGTCAATTTGTCATTTCTTGGGGCCGTCACCTTTATATTCACCTGGTTTGCTACCGCCAGCCTACCCTTTGGTCTTGAAGGATTTTTCCTGGCAATAATTCTTGCTGTTTTAGCCGGAATTGTAGGGATCATTTTTAATATACTTTTGGGATTATCGGCATTTTGGCTTGGTGAAGTTGACCCTCTATATTGGGTATGGGAAAAACTCTTATTCATGTTCGGAGGGCTTATTCTTCCCTTAACGATTTATCCAATTTGGATGCAAACGTTTGCAAGTTATACTCCCTTTGCAGCCATCTTAGGAGCACGCAGCGCACAAGCCTTAGACTACAGCCCTAGTATAAGCATGTTCCTGGCAGCCATATTATTAGCCTGGGCGGCAATAGGTGTACTAGCCATTAATATTGTTTATAGAAGGGGCCTGCGCATCTTAACTATCGAAGGAGGCTAGTACACTTTCAAGGTAGAATTTTCGACTATTTCT
>JACCVN010000274.1 GCA_013698165.1 Parachlamydiaceae bacterium
TGTCCATCGCGAGGCTGACAGATGACCATATTTGGCATAGCATTGAGGAAAGAAATGTCGTAAATACCATGATGCGTAGAACCGTCAGGGCCTGAAATCCCTGCTCTATCGATGGCAAATACGACAGGCTTTTCTTGAAGGCATACATCGTGAAATAAATTGTCAAAGGCACGCTGCAGAAAAGTAGAATAGATGGAAGTCACAACCTTGAGCTTCCCGCCATGCGCTAGGCCTCCAGAAAATGTGACTGCATGGGATTCTGCAATGCCTACATCAAAACATCTGTTAGGATATTTTTGAATGAATTCATCCAAGCATGAACCTGCCGTCATCGCCGGAGTTACAGCAACAATACTCGAATCCTTTTCAGCCATTTTAAGCAGATGTGAACCAAATATTTTTGGGAAGGTTGGCTTAGTGCTAGTGGCAGGCAGGAACTCACCTGTTTCCACGTTGAAAGGTTTAGCTCCATGATAGGAGACGGGATTATTGATCGCCGACTCCATGCCTTGCCCTTTCTTGGTTAGCAAATGAATGATGACAGGCCATTGGGAGTTCTTCACGCCCTCAAGGATTTCAATAATTTTCCTAACGTCATGGCCATCTATAGGGCCAATGTACGAGAGTCCATACTGCTCAAAATATGCTGCAGGGCTGACTAGATTTTTTACAGATTCTGTAAACTTGTGACCTTGTTTTGATAGAGCAGAACCATAGCTTGGAATTTTTGAAATAAATGAATCGAGCTCCTGATGGATTTTGTTTGTTGTCGGATTGCTTAAAATGCGGCTTAAGATTTTGGTGATCGCGCCTACGTTTTGAGAGATCGACATTTCATTGTCATTAAGAATGACGATGAATTTTTTGAGGTCGCGCGAAATGTTATTCAAAGCTTCAAGGGACATGCCACAAGTGAGGGTTGCATCTCCAATCACAGGAACTACGTATCCTTGCTGTGAGCAAAGATCCCGTGTTGTGGCCATGCCAAGAGCCAAGGAGAGAGCTGTACCTGCATGTCCTGCATGAAAATGATCGTGTGGTGATTCCTTTGGATGGCTAAAACCACAAAGACCTTTATGCTGGCGAATTGTAGGAAAACGGTCATTGCGCTCAGTAAGCATTTTATGTGTATAGGTCTGGTGACTCACATCCCACAAAAATTTATCATTAGGGGAGTCAAAAACATAATGCATGGCTAAAGTCAGCTCCACAGAACCAAGATTTGAAGCAAGATGCCCCCCATTGACAGAGAGAACTTCGATAATCCGCTGCCGTATTTCTTCTGCTAATTTCCCCAGCTGGCCAATATTCAGTTTTTTTAAATCTTGCGGGGAATTGATAGTCTTTAAAATTTTTGCGGTCATCGTTTGCTATATCCCTAGTAGGTGTTATGGATTATATTGAATCAAAAAGAGTGATCAAATTGCTCCACAAATGGAAGATATTGATTCTAAAATTATTAAAAAAATGCCAGACAAAATCGGGAACAGGCGGCATGATTTTAAATCAACCAATGACGATAAATTAAATTTGCAGGTCATATTAATTGCCATTTTAGCTTCTTGGGGGAAGGGAAAAATTCTGTGTCATCGGTTGCTGATCGGGTCCAAGTGCGACGTCGCCATTTCTATTTTTTATCAATGTCTCTACTTTGCGTTCTGCATCATTGAGAGATTTATTGCAACTGTTGATCAATTTATCGGCTTCTTCAAAAAGCTTTAAAGATTCATCAAGGGTAATACCCGGAGAATTCATTCGTTCTAATATAGCTTCAAGTCTGGTAAATGCCGTTTCAAAATTTGCAGCGTCGCCGTTAGGATTGGGAGTACTCATTTTTTAAAACCTCATTGGCTGTAGTGAGTATTTTTCCGTCAGCCAACAATAGTTTAACTTTATGGCCAGGCTTAACGGTTATGACTGAAGTTATAACGCAATCATCTATTTCATTAAAGAGAATAGAATAACCCCGCTTTAATACATTTTTTGGATCTATGGAATGTAAGCTTGCAGACATTCCTTTTAAACGCTCTTTACGTAGAACTATCGTTCGTTGGATGACTTGATCAATTTGCCTTTGCAAACCAATTGCGGAAAACATCTTTCTGCGGCCCAACTGGTGAGAGCGCCAGGACATTTTGAGTTTATAATCCATCTGCTTGATTGCATGCTCCAATGTTGCGACTTTAGACACCACAGTTTTTCTTATCGCCCGGCCCAAGCTTTCTAATTTCTCTTTGAATTGTGCAATTCGAGCAGTAGGTCTCAATAGCTGCAATTGCCGATGCTGTGCAATAAGGAAGTTGCGTTGCCTTATAAGAGTTTGCCGTACGGATAAATCAAAACTTTGCCGTAAATCGTCTGTTCTCTGAAACCAGTAACCTAGCAATCCATACGGAGAGGAAAAAAGTGGATGTCTAGTGATGCCTAATAATTTTTGGCGGTCATGCTTGATCAATAGCCTCACACAATGAACCAGTCGTTTTTTCCAATGGTCTAACTGCACCAGCTGCTGTTCCTTTTCGGCTATGACCATCATGGCCGCCGCCGATGGCGTTGGAGCTCGTACATCTGCCACAAAATCTGATAAACAAATGTCTGTCTCATGACCTACAGCTGATATAATTGGGATTTTACTGGCAAAGATTGCTGCCGCAACAATCTCTTCATTGAATGCCCATAAATCTTCTATGCTTCCCCCCCCGCGTCCTACAATTAAGACATCCGCAAGCTTATATCTATTGAAAAACTCTATCGCGGCTACAATTTCTGCCGCTGCCCCTTCACCTTGTACGCGTACAGGATTTAACATAAGCTTAAATCCCGAAAAACGATGAGTTAAAACATTTAAGATGTCATGAATCGCTGCGCCTGTTGGACTCGTGATTACTCCAATACATCTGGGAAACCTTGGAAGCGGTTTCTTGTGCTCTGCATTAAACCAGCCCTTAGCATGCAACTTGGCTTTGAGCTCCTCAAGTTTCAATAAAAGTTCTCCGAGGCCTACGAGGCGAAGTTCCTTTACTAGAAGTTGGTACTTTCCACTTGGTGGATAAACGTTTATTTCTCCCTGTACGATCACTTGCGCCCCATCTTTTGGTAGAGCCTTCAGGGTTGCGGCTGACGCCCGAAACATGACAGCGGAAATTTGTGCCCCGGCATCTTTAAGCGAAAAATAGAGGTGTCCCGAAGATTGCGCTTTGAAATTGCTGACTTCTCCCTGCAGCCATATCTGTGGGAAAGTCGCTTCAAGAGAGTATTTAATGGCATTTGACAGCTGTGTTACTGAAAGAATAGGTGGGCCATGTGGGTTCATTAATGTCTGAGCTGATTGCATGCATACTACCAAATCTAAAGTTGAGAACAAGGGCTTACGCGAGTGCTTTTTAACTTCCAAAAGCTTTATTGAGCCAATTATAATAGGAGCCAAAGGAAAAAGCCATATTTTTTCTTCTGGATGGACATGGACGGAATAGACGGAATGGACTAAATAGACAAATATGGACTTATTCAGCCCTTGAATATGTCCATATATGTTCGTCCATTCAGTCCATTTAGTCCATTCAGTCTATTCCATTCTCTATCCCCCCTTTTCCCCTCAAAAAACCCATATTTCCCCAGTATTGTCTCTTCATAATTACACTCTGATGTCATTGAAATCTTACCCTAATGCCTTGGAAATCTGGTGATTAGAAAAAACATCTGATTATTTTCCACTTAGGCATTGCGATTAATTCCCAGTCCTTGTATGTTTTAGCTATGAACGACGAAATTGCTAGTAAATAAGCAGTGAGTCGAAATCAAAAGACGGTTTTAAAGCCGTTCAAAATGTTGTTTTGACAGTAAAAGAGAGACAATGTGCAAGCGACAATATGGAGCTTGTGCGAGATATAACCTGTAATTTTTACATTTTATAAATCGCGATTAATAGAATAGAATTTTTACCTCGTGTAAAGTTTTCAGAATTATTTTTTTTGAGAATTTGATCTTGGTTCAGATTGAATGCTGACGGCGTGGATGAGGCATGCAAGTCGAACGGTTAACTTAGCTTGCTAAGTTAATAGTGGCGGAAGGGTTAGTAATACATGGG
>JACCVN010000315.1 GCA_013698165.1 Parachlamydiaceae bacterium
GGTTTACACAACATTAACACATTTCTAACAGCAGACAGGATAGGCAGGATCGCAAGCGGCAGGATAGGCAGGATATTTTTTTTAATTTTTAAGATATTTCAAAACTTGAATTGATGACTCTCTTATATAAAAAATATATATCCATTTTAACAATCTCTAAGAGGATAGGTAGGCTAATTTTTTTAATTTTTAAGATATTTCAAAACTTGAATTGATGATTCTCAATCAATTTGAATATAAGTTTTGTGGATTCATTAAATAAAAAAAATTATCCTGCCTATCCTGCCGCTTGCGATCCTGCTAATCCTGTCTGCTGTTAGAAATGTACTAATGCTTTGTGAACTTGCTTCATGCCTACTCTCTCCAACGTGTCTAGCGTGTCTATCGTGTTCATATGTTTTGCGCTACTTCGAGTTTTATGGTTGATTGAATGGGATGGTAGACTCTTTTGAATTCTACTTTTTTCTTTCCAAAATTAACCAACAGCCCAACGGAGATGCCTGAAGCTTTTAAATAATTTATAAGTTGCGCTTGATGTTCATTTAGCAATGCTTCACAAGATTTTAGCTCGATGATTACAGTCCCTTCAACAATGAGATCGGCAACATATAAACCCACTTTCCGTTCTCTGAATATGACCTCAAACCTTTTTTCAGTCTCGACCTTTTTCTTTTAATGCAAAGAAAAGAGCATTTTTATATACAGATTCTAAAAAACCCGAACCTAGCTCATTCATGACATCAAAACAACAACCCAAAATAGCTTCCGTAAGATCATAGTATACTTGTTTATTTGCTGTCATATCCAACCCTCAAACTTATCCAAAAAAATCCAAAAAATTTCGGAATATTTAGCGTCATAGCCATTCATTAAATAAAAAAAAATTATCCTGCCTATCCTGCCGCTTGCGATCCTGCTTATCCTGTCTGCTGTTAGAAATGTACTAATGCTTTGTGGCCTTGCGTCATGCCACTATGTCCATCGTGTCTACCGTGTCTACCGTGTCTACCGTGTCTACCGTGTATCGTGTATCGTGTACCGTATCTACCGTATCTGTTTGTGTTTATCCTGTAGGTCCCTAGCGGCTGCGTCGTCGATGATCCATGTTGCCGGATGTTCGACCGTTCCGACCCTTTGTATAGGGAGGTCGTCAGGTGTATATGGGCCCTCGAGGACTTTTTTGACCATGGTTGCTTTGTTGTCGCCGAGGACATAGATGGCGATATGGGATGCTTCGTTAATGCATTTATAAGTGAGGGACATTCTCCATACTTTCTTCTGAGGGATATAATTGGAGATGGCTAAGTGTTCAGTATTCTTCAGTCCATCGGTCCATGGAAAGAGGGAAGCTGTATGGCCATCGTCGCCCATACCTAGCATTACCAGATCAAAATGACCTGAAGGAATATGTTTTTTTATTGCATTTTCGTAGATAGCCGCATTTTCTTCGATATTCTTTTCGGCGACCATTCTAAACACTTGTTCTGATGGGATGCCGATTTCTTTTAAACCTGCTTCCATGGCCATATGATAATTGCTTTCAGGATCTGTAGGTTCAACAGCGCGCTCATCGCTCCAAAAAATCCAGCATTTTTTCCAATCGATTTGGTGTCGATTTTCTTGATTGGAAAGGTTATGGAAGATCACTTTTGGGGTGCTTCCGCCGGACAATGCGACGGCAAAATATCCTTGCTTTTTGATTGATTCATTTGCAATGGCTATAAAATGTGCGACGCAAAAATCCACTGTTGCCTGGTTATCGCCGGGAAGAGCAACCTGACGGCGATCATCAAAGGGGAGAATATTGGACATATTTAAATATCCCTCCAGCAGCGGCCATCGCGTTCTAAAAGCAACTTACCGCATTCCGGACCCCAGGTTCCTGCAGGATAGTTAGGAAAATCTGTTGGCGGATGTTCTTCCCAAAATTTTAGGACAGGAGTTAACAGCCTCCAGGAGGCAATCACTTCGTCAGCACGGGCAAAGAGGGCGTTATCGCCTGCCATGCAATCGCATATCAACCTTTCATAGGCCTCCGGAGGTGTAGCTCCAAAAAACGAGCCGTAGCGGAAGTCCATTGTAACCGGTTTCGGAGGGGTGGTAATACCTGGGGCTTTG
>JACCVN010000546.1 GCA_013698165.1 Parachlamydiaceae bacterium
ACCACGGGAGCTTTCACGCTAGAAATAGTCGAAAATACTACCTTAACAGTGTACTAGGACTACTGTTCCATTAAATTTGTTGCGTAGCAGTGTGAAAAAAATATTCGCAATTTCTGGTTTGAAACAGAGGCTTGGAGGTAATTGAATGAGTAAAGGCCCTAGTTTAGTTTGGAGGCCACTTACCTCCTCTATAAAGCCATCTAAATGAGCTTCAATATCAACTAGGTGGTTGTTATGCGTAATTTGTTTTGGCATTTTTACTGAAAATTGAAAGTCTGGAGGAGTTGTTGCAGCCCAGCGTTCATAGGTAATTTTTTTATGAGATTTATAAAAAGATGTATTAATCTCTACAGCATTAAATATTTGAGAATACCTTTCTAATGAGCTATCCCCTGCAGGAAAATGATTACGAACATTTGATGGAATGCTCCAACCTGCTGTGCCAATACGTAACAGATTATTTTTCATTAATTTATATTTCCATTAATCTAATAAAAATTAAAAAAGTTATTTATCATTGTAAGCTCCTTCATTTAAACCCATTTATGTCCTTCTTCACAAGCCAATAGATGATAGCATATAAGAGACAATATGCCAAGAAGACCTGGAACAATTGACCTTAAGATTAATCTCGTTGACAGGACGGAAATATGCCCTTATACTTATCTAATGGATACTAAGACTTACGCAATTGAGATAATTCAAAAGCTTCAAACAGAAGGCTATATTGCCTATTTTGCTGGAGGTTGGGTGCGCGATTATCTTTTAGGGCATCCTTCAGATGATATTGATATTGCTACAAATGCCCCCACCCAAGTCATTTTAGATCTTTTTCCCCATACCATTCTAGTGGGAATTGCCTTTGGCGTTGTCATTGTTGTCAAAGACGGGTTCCAATTTGAAGTGACAACCTTTCGTCGTGATATCAACTATGTCGACGGCCGTAAGCCTCAGCAAATAGAAATGTCTACAGCAGAAGAGGATGCCAAGAGGCGCGATTTTACGATCAATGGAATGTTTTACAATCCTATCAAACATGAAATTTTTGATTTTGTCGGAGGAGCAGAGGATTTAAAGAAAGGTATTGTACGCGCGATCGGCGATCCATATGAGAGATTTGTTGAAGATCGATTGAGAATGATACGAGCGATTCGTTTTTCTTGCCACTTCGGTTTTTTACTCGACCATGATACTCGAGAGGCGATAGTTGAAAATGCGGATACCCTCTTTCCTGCTGTGGCTATGGAGAGAGTGTGGCGAGAGTTTAACCGGATGGCCCAAGGTCCACGCTTTGATCATGCTTTGATTGAATTACATAGTACAGGACTTTTGCAACAGATTTTTCCTCTTTTGCAGGGTGTGCATTTGCATGAGATAAAGCAAAGAGCTGCGATATTAATGCACTTTCCTGCCAATTGCCCTACCATCTTGCGGCTAATGTCTCTTTTTCCTAGCTGCTCTTTGGATGATAAACTGGAAATTTGCAGGCTGTTGCGGATAAGCAAACGTGAAATCGACGATGTTAGATGCGCAGATCAATGCAAGAGACTTATTGAGTGCGAAGAAACTGCGAAACCTATAGAATGGGTCTATTTTTATGCTCAGCCGGCTGCACAAATTGTATTAGAAGTGCACGCCGCACGTCTGCCTGAAAACGAAAAATTATGGGAGCTTGAACGTCACAGTCTTAGACGTGAAGCGTTTCATGAACATATAGAAAGGCTTGTAAACAAAAAACCGTTGGTCAATGCTGTTATGCTTAAAGAGCTTGGATTTGTCCAAGGGGCATTACTTGGATATTGGCTAAAAGTCGCTGAAGAAAGAACGATTACTTTGGACCTCAATAATCCCCAGAAAGTCATTGAAGCGTTGAAAATGATACCTAAATGGCCAATCAAATAGTTTTAATAGTTTTTGTATGGAAATTTCAAGGCATATCACCAGCGTCAATCACCCCTTAGTGAAGCATCTTGTCAAACTTCGGCAAAATAGCAGCTACCGTCAGGAACAACAATCCGTTGTTATTGAAGGCATAAAACCTGTAGCTGAAATCTGTCTTCAGCATTCTCCAAAGTTGATCCTTGCGTACGATAATCACTTGCTCCCAAATGGAATCAGAGGCGGGGAGTTGATTCTGGTCAATGAAGCTGTTATGAGCAAGGTCTCCGGAATGGTAAGCCCCGAAGGGTTGCTTGCAGAAGTGCCAATCCCTCAAGAAAATAGCCTTGATAAAATGCATTTCATTGTGGCTCTTGACTCTGTGAGCGATCCGGGAAACATGGGAACAATTCTTAGGTCTGCACTAGCACTGGGATGGCAAGGAGCGTTTATACTCGGCAATAGTTGCGACCCCTTTAACGAAAAAGTCATAAGGGCAACTCGTGGAGCTTGTTTTCGTTTACCATTTCGTCACGGCTCTTGGGAAGAATTAGAAGCATTAATTAAAAAAAACTGTCTTTCACCTTTTGTCGCGGATTTGGAAGGTGTTCCCCCTGAGAGAATTTCAGTTGCCCAAGGAGTCTTATTAGTTCTCAGCAACGAAGCGAAAGGCCCATCGCAACGTGCTTTAGAGCTCTGCAGTAAGGTGACCATTCCAATATCGGCAGACATGGAATCTCTAAATGTTGCTTCTGCCGGTGCCATACTAATGTATGTGATTAAGAATCGTGGCAAAATATACTCGACATAGCTGAATCTGAGAATTTGGCCAACGCGAAAGCTCTCGCGAGTGAGCTCATTTAAAAGGCCTTGTATTATTATACAGGGTCTTTCAAATGAGATATTCCGAGGCTATGGCGCAGCCGAAATTTCTCAGATTTAGCTATGCCGAGTATCTAAATTTGTTTTAATTTTTTAATACGTTAGTAGCCCAATACTAGTGGATTATGTTTTGTTTCTATGTTAGAATTAGTAGTATGAAGAGATAATAGAGAGGAGTTTTGCTGCAGATGTCCAAAGATGAAGATCCCATTAAGCATAAAAGGAAATTTCAAACAAAACGCTGGATTGGCTGTCCTATTGAAGACCAATATCTGAATGATGATCGCAAAACTCTTAAGCAAGAGCGAAAATTAGCGTCGGCCATGGACCGCTCTAAATATAAGAAAACTGACCGCGAAAAATTACAAGCCCAAAAAAGCGATAAATTTAGCCAAATATCGCGCGAAGGTCTTCTATCCGGAAAAGTCCTTGCCATTGATCCCGAAGGGACAACTGTCAGTGGCGAAAATGGACCTATTTCATGCATTTTGCGAGGGACTCTAAAAAGGGAAAAAGGTGCCTTTAAGAACATTGTCGTTGTCGGTGATAATGTACTTTATGAACTCACGGATAACAATCGTGGAGCTATTCTGCATGTGGAGCCTCGACGCACAGTTTTATCCCGTGCGGACAATCTTTCCAGGCGCAAAGAGCAATTGATTGCCGCAAACATTGATCAAGTGATCATTACAGGGTCTGTTCTCCTGCCTACACTGAAGGCACCATTGCTTGACCGCTATGTAATTGCGGCCAAACGTGGAGGATTGGAACCCTTAATTGTAATCAACAAGGTAGATCTTTTAGAGGGTGATTTTCCCGATAAAGTGATGCAAGCTAGCGAAAAGGAACTTTTTGAGCATCTGATGAAAGCATATCAAGATGCCAATATTCCAATAATAGCTGTTAGCGCTGTCACCGGAGAGGGTTTGGATGAATTGCGCGCTGTGATGAAAGGAAAGTCTTCAGTTTTTTCAGGTCAATCAGGAGTGGGTAAATCTTCATTGATCAATTGGATCACAGGACTTGACTTAAGAGTGGGGGCAATGGTCGATAGAACCGGAAAAGGGACTCATACCACCACATCAGCAAGTTTAGTGCCTTTAGAATCTGGAGGATGGTGTATTGACACCCCCGGGATTAAAAGCTTTGGAGTTTGGGACCTAAAAAAGGAAGACATTCAAGGTTATTTTACGGAAATTTCTCGCATTGGTCAAAGATGCTATTATCCGGATTGTTCACATTTTCACGAGGAAAATTGTGCTGTCCGCAATGCTGTGGAAGCTGGCGAAATTTCTCTCATTCGTTATTATTCTTACCAATCGCTAATAATTAGCACGTCAGAAAAGCATCAACGAAGATAATATACTGCCCCTAGCTCAATCTGAGAAATTTCGTCTGTGCCAAAGCCTCGGGGTTGAGCTCATTTAACAAAATTGGATGTCCATGCTCGTTCTTAGGATTTAAGTTTTACCTCTAAATACCTTCCCCTTAATTTCTTCAGTTTCTTGCCACACTGCAGAAAATCATCAATAAAGATGCCGATGGACAAATAATGGGTAAAAAATTATCTATACATTAGATCCTTAGAACAACTCAAATCCATAGAAAAACTATGCAAGAATCAGTTTCCAAAAATGTGGCCACGGATTTATTGGCTGGCTTCGTTGTTTTCCTTGTAGCTCTTCCTTTATGTTTAGGAATTGCTTTAGCATCTAATGCGCCGATTTGCTCAGGTATAATCGGTGGTATTGTAGGTGGACTTGTCGTAGGTGCAATAAGCGGATCAAGCACCAGTGTCAGTGGACCGGCTGCTGGGTTAACTGCTGTTATAGCAGCGCAAATAGCCCTACTCGATTCTTTTGAAGCTTTCCTTGCAGCGGTAGTGCTAGCAGGAATTATTCAGCTTATCTTATGCGCTTGCAGGCTTGGATTTATTGCTGCTTTTTTTCCTTCAAGTGTCATAAAAGGGTTGCTTTGGGCTATTGGAATCATATTAATCTTGAAACAGATTCCGCATATTTTTGGGCATGATGCCGATCCTATCGGCAATAAATCTTTTCACCAGATTGACAACGGAAATACATTTTCTGGAATTATTGAAACTCTCTTTTATGTACATCCTGGAGCTACATTAATAGGTATTTCATCAATATGTCTGCTTATTTTTTGGGATAAAATTCACTTTCTTAAGCAATCAAAGATTCCCGCTCCGATCGTTGTCATAGCTTATAGTGTGATATTAAATATTATTTTCCAGTCGGTAAGCGAGAATTGGGTACTTGATTCCACCCATCTGGTACAAGTTCCTGTCATTCCCTCAATGGGCGATACCGTCAACTATTTGACCTTTCCCGATTTTAACATCTTGAATCGAGCTGAGGTATATACTGCAGCAATTACCATTGCTTTTGTGGCTTCGCTTGAAACCCTTTTGAATCTGGAGGCTGTGGATAAACTTGATCCGCTAGAACGTAAAAGTTCTCCCAATCGTGAGCTGTTAGCTCAAGGTGTTGGAAATATTGTCACAGGGCTTATTGGCGGTTTGCCTGTCACGAGTGTCATTGTGCGCAGTTCTGTAAATATAAATGCAGGCGTGAAAACAAAATTAAGCACTCTCTTCCATGGCTTTTTGATTCTTGGGTGTGTTTTATTTATACCGGATTGGCTGAATAAAATCCCCCTTTCAGCTTTGGCGGCGATTTTATTGGTGACGGGTCTTAAATTAGCTAACCCAAAGATGGTGATGCAGATGTGGAAAGAAGGGAAGAATCAGTTTCTACCTTTCATTCTCACCACCATCGCTATCGTATTGACAGACCTTTTAATTGGCGTTCTTATTGGATTAGGAATCGCTATTTGCTTTATTTTACAGAACAGCATAAAACGTCCTATAAAGAAAATCATGGAGAAGTATGCCGGAGGGGATGAAGTCGTCCATATAGTGCTTCCCAACCAAGTGAGTTTTTTCAATCGCGCTTCACTTGAGTCCGCCTTTAAAAATGTTCCTTCGGGAAAACATGTTTTGATTGATGCTAACAATACGGACTACATTGATCCTGATATCTTAGGCTTAATTCTTGATTTTGAAACTAGAAGTAAGTCTCAGAAAATAAGTGTCAGCTTGGTTGGATTCAAAGATAAGTATCCACAATTAGAAGATCATATACAATTTGTTGATGTTGCCAGCAAGGAAACACAGAAAAATTTAACTCCGGAACGTGTTCTAGAGGCTTTTAAAGAAGGTAATTTGCGTTTTCGTCAAGGTGTACATTTGACCAGGGATTTAAATCGTCAGCTACATGCGACCTGCATGGGACAATATCCTATGGCGGTAGTATTAAGCTGTATCGATTCACGTTCGCCTGTAGAGCTCATTTTTGATCTAAGCATTGGAGATATTTTCAGTGTGCGTATCGGGGGCAATATTCTAAGTCGCAAGGTTCTGGGAAGCATTGAGTACGCTTGCGCAATTGCCGGGGCAAAGATGGTCCTTGTCCTTGGACATACCTCATGTGGTGCTGTTAAGGCTTCCGTAGAATTTATTAGCAAGCAAACAAACGCTGAGGATGCCACAGGCTGTGGGAATTTAGGATCTGTTGTTACGGAGATTCAAAAATCTATTGAGAAGCATGAATGCCACGATTTTGAAGAATGGAACGACAAGCGAAAAGATGAGTTTTGTAATGTTTTAGCTCACAAAAATGTGCTTAGAACTATGCAGGACATCCGTCAAAATAGTGCTGCTTTGGATGCGCTTGTTCAGCATGAAAAAATCACTATTGTGGGTGCAATTTATAACGTGAGTACCGCTGAAGTGACTTTTTTACCGACAGCAGACCATTCCAGTTCCCTAGACAGAGCAGATCAATGTAAAATCCTGGCCAAAATGCTTAAACATAATAAAGCGTTAAAAATCCCTTGAATGTAGCCTGCTGCCGTCTCGCAGCAGGAGTCAAAGAAGCGTGCATGCTTTCTCTTGCTCATCTTCTCCTGCTGCGAGTCGCAGCAGGCTACATACTGACGCCGCATTCGCGGCTATTGGACTTTTAATTGCTTCTGAAAGTGTTCTCTTTTTTTTCATCTATTCTTAGATTTTGAAAGATTTGGGTTAACAAGGGCAAGCCAGCCAAGAAGTCTCACATGCCACGTCAGTCTAGCAGAATGCCGAGCAACGTTGGACAAGGAATATTGACTTTTTACTTATTTGGGCAGATGCTGTAGTTTTATTTAGCTTCAGGAGGTGCAAGGTGCCATATATTCGATTTGTTAAAGCCATAGAAATTCTCGATTCGCGAGGAAATCCTACACTTGAAGTACAGATTACCACTAGCGATGGAATTGTACGTGCTTCAGTACCTTCCGGCGCCTCAACCGGGAAAAATGAAGCTTTGGAACTTCGCGATGGTGACATATCACGATATTTTGGTAAAGGCGTTCAGAAGGCGGTAGCACATGTCAATGGTCCCATAGCCCAGATATTAATTGGCGAACATGTCTATGATCAGAGGCGTCTTGACCTCTTGATGATTGCAGGGGATGGGCAAGAAGACAAAAGCCATTGGGGGGCCAATGCCATTCTGGGAGCCTCTCTAGCATTAGCTCGCGCAGGCGCATTGACAGCGAAACTGCCCCTTTATCGTTATATTGGGGGGGCAAATAGTTATATGCTTCCATGTCCAATGATGAATATTATCAATGGCGGTGCACATGCAGATAATTCTATTGATTTTCAGGAATTTATGATCCGTCCGCATGGTGCCCCGAATTTTCGTGAAGCTGTGCGCTGGGGCGCTGAGATTTTTCATACTCTTAGAAATTTATTGCGGCAAGAGGGGTATTCAACAGGAGTGGGCGATGAGGGCGGTTTTGCGCCGGATCTAAACTCGACTGAAGAAGCATTAGAGATTATTCTGACGGCAATTGAAAAAGCCGGTTATAAGCCAGGTGAGCAGGTCAGCTTGGCTTTGGATTGTGCAGCATCTGAATTCTATGATTCGGCGTCTGGTTGCTATATTGAAAAAAAGAAAAAGAGACAGAAGCAACCTTTTGTGGAGCGTACTTCTGCTGAACAAGTAGACTTTCTGGCTGACCTTTGCCAAAAATATCCAATCGATTCAATTGAAGATGGTCTAAGTGAAAATGATTGGCCTGGCTGGCAGGAATTAACCAAGCGTTTAGGCAGCAAGGTTCAAATTGTTGGTGATGATATTTTTGTAACTAATAGTAAATTTTTGCAAAAAGGCATCGACACCAAAGCCGCGAATTCTATACTGGTCAAGGTGAACCAAATTGGCACATTGACAGAAACCTTAGAAACAGTACGCCTAGCACAGACGAATGGATTTGCCACGATTATTTCACATCGGTCGGGTGAAACTGAAGATAGTTTTATTGCCGATATCAGTGTTGCTGTGAATTCCGGTCAAATTAAAACTGGATCGTTATGCCGAACAGACCGAATAGTCAAATATAATCGCTTGATTAATATTGAAGAAGGATTAGGCAATTGTGCAGGATATAGTGATAGTAATCGATATAGCGTAAGTAATCTGAAATTTGGAAGATAAACAGCCTATTGCTATAAGGCACAATATTTTTAGGAAAGTTGTTTATTATAGTTTTACTATGGGGCTCTTAAAGAAGCTTCTTGGACATAATTAAAACTTAGCGTTAATAGATATAATGTAATAGGCGCATTATTATATTGAGTTTAAAATCCTGACATGGTTTAATGTTAAGAAAGGAACAAGAGGGTGTTAGTATTTTATGAAGAAGCCAAAAATTCTACTAATTGAAGATGAAGAAGATATTGTTTCATTGATAAAGCTGCAAGCGGAGCTTGCAGGCTATAAGTTTACATCGGAAGGTGATGGCCTGAATGGATGGAGAGCTGTCGAAAGAGAAAAACCTGATCTTGTTCTATTAGACATCATGCTACCAGGACAAGGGGGATTGGACATTTGCCGAAAGATTAAATCTCACCCCGACTTGAAAGAAATTCCCGTGATAATGATC
This sequence comes from Parachlamydiaceae bacterium, assembly GCA_013698165.1. Taxonomy (GTDB): domain Bacteria; phylum Chlamydiota; class Chlamydiia; order Chlamydiales; family Parachlamydiaceae; genus JACCVN01. The sequence goes on from JACCVN010000546.1 coordinate 8,776, forward strand.
TCTGCGAAAAGTGAAGAGTTAGATGTCGTCTTAGGATTAGAACTAGGCGCTGATGACTATGTGACCAAACCCTTCTCAATTAAGGTACTTTTTTCCCGTATTCGCGCCGTTTTACGCCGTGGAAGCGAACCTGTCAAAGTTGAAGAAGTCATGACATTTGGTCCTTTTACAATGGATGTTGATAAATACCAGCTTCGCAAATACGACAAACCGATCACACTTACGCTTTCAGAATTTGGAATACTAAAACGTCTTTTGATGAGCAAGGGTCGTGTGCTCACAAGAAATCAGTTGCTCGATGACTTACAAAATAGTGATGGTTTTATTGTCGACCGTAATATCGATGTGCATATTGCTTCTTTGCGTAAAAAGTTAGGACCTAATTTTGACACGATTGAAACTGTTCGTGGTGTAGGCTACCGTTTTAAGGATGAAGAGTAAACTCAAAAGTAAGCGCTCATAGCTTTCTCAATTTGATATTTTTCAATCGTTCACTGGAAAGGCATGCGGAGAGCAACTGATGTTTCGAAACTTGGACCTTTCCCGGTGATCCTTTACCAAATCTAGAGATATATTTGCATTGCGTGAAAACGACTTCGCATTGCCCGCTGTTTTTGGCTTTGCTGTATGCTATTGCTAGTTGTAGCGCATCCTGAAGAGTCTCTTGATCCAGCGACTGGGCTTTTTTACATCTGATCACTACGTGCGAGCCTGGAAAACCTGATGCATGCAGCCAGTAATCATCCCCATTGGCATGAGAAAAAGTCAACTTGTCGTTATCAGCAGCTTTCTTGCCCACCCAAATGGGAATGAGGGCAGCGCTAATAAATTCGTGATAGGGACGTTTGGCCTTTTCCTTTTTAGCAATTTCGGTTTTCCGTGATTGAACAGTTTCCGGAAGCCCTAAGTTTAATCTCAACCCTTGCAAAAATGGTTCAAGTTTTTCTTCTTCATCGAGATTTTCCAGTTTTTTCAATTGATTCTCTAGAGCGTCGCGGCGTCTTTCAGTTTTCTTAATTTCGCGGGCCAGATGCGGCAGTGATGCGTGTAGTTTTTTACTATGGCGTATGCGTTGTTGAATTTCTTCACTTGCCGTGAGCAGAGGATTTAAAGAAATAGATATTTCTTTCCCGTCGTTTTCCCAGTCATCAACAATAAGGGTCTTTAACCCTTTTTTCCAACGGTACAGATGCGCTTGGATCAGTAGGGCTTCATGCTCGACATGTTGCCAAAGTTGACTTGTTTCTAGTGATCTGTTGAGCTCTTCGATTTTTCGGTTTGTAGTTGAAAGATTTTTTTTTATCCATTTTTGGACAATGGCTATTTTGCGAGTGAATTTTTTTAGAGCATCCGTTTCTTCGCAGGAAGAGATTGCTTTAAGCTTTTGTTCAAGCTGAATATAGGTAAGTGCCATTTCATCTCTATTGTAGAAAGTCTATGCTGTTCAATCCATGAAGCACTTAACGGATAGTCTCGACTTTAGGTTTTCAACTAGACGTCGGTATAAATTTGTTAGATGCTGGTATAAATCTAAACAGAATTCAGTTTAAAATCAAATATAGCTTTGTTATAAAGAGCTTATAAGGTTGACGATTTGTGATTATTTGTCCTAGATCTCTTTTTTTGTGATTTTCTTCCTTTTTTGCTACCTTATATCACACTTTTTTGTTATATTCTTATCTTAAATTATAAAGCCGATGGATTGCTGATAAGATCCATCCATTCAGGAATTGTCAGGGAGAATGCATGTCAACAGAAAGCCTCTACACGGCCGCTGCAGAATATAAATATGGCTTTGTCACCGATGTAGAAACAGAGAGTTTTCCAAAAGGACTTTCCGAAGAAACCATTAGAGCCATTTCAGCCAAAAAAAATGAACCCGATTTTTTATTGCAATTTCGGCTCAAAGCTTATGCGCGTTGGCTGGAAATGAAAGAGCCGCATTGGCTCAATGCTTCCTACCCTCCTATTGATTATCAAAATATTCGTTATTATTCGGCTCCCAAAAAGAAAAGCGAGATTAATAGCCTTAGTGAGGCAGACCCTGAAGTACTGAAAACTTTTGAGCGTTTAGGAATCCCTATTGATGAACAGATGCGGTTGACAAATGTGGCTGTAGATATGGTTTTTGATTCTGTATCTATAGGGACAACTTTCAAGAAAAAACTGGCTGAAGCTGGAGTGATTCTCTGTTCAATTTCTGAAGCAATCCATACGCATGCAGAGTTGATAGAAAAATATCTTGGTAGCGTCGTGCCTATTGGCGATAACTTTTTTGCCGCTTTAAATTCCGCTGTTTTTACTGATGGTTCTTTTGTGTACATTCCAAAGGGTGTGCGTTGTCCTATGGAACTTTCTACTTACTTCCGAATTAACGACAAAGAAACAGGACAATTCGAACGCACTCTTATCATTGCAGAAGACAATTCGTATGTCAGCTATTTGGAAGGGTGCACCGCACCGGCATATGACAATAATCAGTTGCATGCTGCCGTTGTTGAATTGATTGCTTTGGATAATGCACAGATCAAATATGCGACTGTTCAAAAC
>JACCVN010000322.1 GCA_013698165.1 Parachlamydiaceae bacterium
GCCCAGGTCGTAGCTTAGCGGAGGCCTGGGTATTTATAGAGCATGTTTGAGTTCTGAAAGAACGGCACAAAAAGTAGCCGGTTTAATTTAAAAAAATGATTGAATTAGAAGCATAATCGGAATGGCGAGCTAAGATTCGCGAGCCGTCCTTTTACTAAACTTTATTTTAAGTTGACGACATTGACTGACCAGATACCTTGAGTTTGACCTAAAGGTACCTGATACAAATACAAGACTATCTTAACCTAATGTTTGAATTATTATTTTTAACTTAAAAATAACAAAATTTTCATTCAAAATATCTGGAGAGGATTTCATTTTCTTCTTCTTTTCTATAAATTTTTAAACAATGGGTTAGATTCTTTTTCTAAGTGTCTCCAAAAATACACTGAATTTCTGTGAGCTGTTGAAATATCCACTTTTCGAGAATTATCAATAAAGTATTGGAAGCTTTTGAATCCATTTTCATTAAAAATAAAATAACAATTAAGCTGGTTCACCAATCTAGGATCTAGAAATAATTGTTGAGTCATTTCAAGTTTAGATTTCATATCTTCCTGGAAACGATGCATATAATGATAATTAAGTCGTGTACCAATCATATCACCTGAATAACCTGTAGCCCCCCCATATGTGACCGCCGTTCTTACTTCTTCCCTCATGAAGACAGATGCGCTATTTAGGCTGTTTATATATTGTTCAATAATCTCAATAAAAATTTTTAACTCCTGCATTTCCGATGACGAGATACTAGATGTTGCGATATCCCTTTCTACATGACATTGGGTTAGCTTTTCCTTCACACTCTCAGTATTTAAGGTGATTTCTACAATATTGTTTTCTGAGTCAAATGATGAAGGTATGCCCTGCTGCTTAAGAGCTAAACCATAATTCCGCGGTGCAGAGATTTCATTTTTTTCAAACTGAATTGAATAACTCATAAATTTTTCAGATTGAATAGGACAACTCAAACTTACCACGTTTGAAATGTGCTTAAATTGTGTGCCAGTCACTTTTGTGTCATCAAGATTGCAATTTATTTTTAACCAATGAATATTGAAAGGATCATTTTGATTATCGATATTTACAAAATTTATAAATTTAGGCTTATCGGTATTTATTTGAATGTCAGGTAATTTTGGTTCAGGTTTTGGTATAACACCACTAGCCGCTGATATGATTTTTTGGGGGTCATAGCTAAGAGAAATTTCGTTTCCTTTTATGATACAGGTGCACCCTCTCTTATTCAAAAGTTCTCCAAGTTTTATTGCTTCAAGAACAGCTTCCTTTCGAAATGAAATATGAAGATAAATTGAGTCTTCAAAACCCATTTTTTCAATATCTTCTGGGTTTACATCAAAGTGTTCTGAAAAATATTCTCTTGTATAAAGTTTCTCATTTCCCTGGATTTTAAATTTTACGTAAGGGTCAATTGTTAAATTATCCAAAATTGTACTTTCACTTTGGTTTTTACCCATTTTTGGAAAGAAAATATCTTTAGAAATGTTTTCACATTTTTCTTTAGAAAGATGTTTAACGTCATCGGCATACCCCGCTGCTAAAATTTTATCTTTATTGTATTTACTTAAAAAAACATAGTTTAATTTGTCATAATTAAATTCAGTCGGAGATGCGCCACGAGAGATTAATGTGTTATAAAATTGTTTTGCCACATCATCTTTACCCGCTTTAAAACAAACTTCAAACATCAACCCTATATTATTAGTATCAAATCCAGACTTTTCGACGTCTGAAACATTAAAATTAAAATGTCTGGCTAACCATTTTAATTTAAACGGTTTTTCATCCAATTTTTTATTGACTGCTCCAGTGTTAAAAATTTGAGATGGTGAATTTTTTGTGATGTTGTTACTTATCATATTTTACCCTTTTTTTTAAATCAGATTTTGTCTAAAAGAAATAACTTTTATCTTACATTTCATTATTTCTTTACAGGACTGTTTAGTTTTTTATTAAAATCAATAATAGCACATTACCGACCAAAATAAAAATTAATAATTTTGATTTTGAATATCACAAAAATTAATGAGATCTGCAATTTTCTAGACATCTAATGCATACCACTGTATTATATTTTTAATAACTTATGGAAACATATGCAAATTAGTTCACTTCAAAAAACAAACATTATCCTTCAACGTGAAGCAGAAAACGCCCTTAAACCCCTATTGGGACAAATACATCGCACAATTTACCAAATAATTATTTGCAGAAAAATTATATTCAAAAGCAAATTATACAATTATACTCATAATTTAAAATCGGATGAAATTAAATTGTTGCCGAATCTAATCGAGAAGAATAAATATGAATTAACTAACCTTGTAAATAGATTCGGCATTTTATGGAATGAACATGCCAAACATTTGGATAAAGCGTTCGATGAAAAAAGGGAAAAGTTAAAGTATTTCATTTCGTACTTGACCGATGAAGAAAATCATCCCATTGTAAAATATAGCGCAACATTATTAGACACATTGCAAAAACTTGTTGAATCGTTTTTTTCGATACCTAAAAGTGAAGAGAGATGCCTCAAGCCCACTTCATTTTTTGGACATATTCCTTCATTTACTCCTATTCATAGCCAACAAGAGATCCTCAGCCTAGAAAATCTTGAAATGAAACAAAAGTTAATCATTTATCTGAAAAATAACTCAGCCATTCAACTAAACTTAGAAGAAAAATTGGTTTTCGATTATTTATTTGGATCTATTCAAATTGATGAAATGCCCATCACGAAAAAAAATGCTCGCGCCAACTTGAACATCATTAAAATCATTGATCAAGCAATTGCTGAGCATAATCGGCAATCTCCTTCAAAATGCGTTTTCAAAAATTCGAGTTTTGAGCTACGTACTCATATTTTAAAAATTTGTTCCCCTTTGATGACCACCGCAGAAGCATATACAAAAACATTAGATCCCAGTAAATTTAAAGAGCGTAATTATTTAAGTAATACTGCGAATTGGATCCCTGAATTTATCGGACACCATGCAAGGATTACCGCAATTCAGATCATAAAAAGCATGGCCCTGTCGAAACAGTTAAATCACTATGTCCCGACGATATGGGCTGTCAGAGGCAATACAGCATCTGGAAAGAGCACTGCAATAGAAAATGACCCCTGCTTTAGTGCAGCTTTTAACGATAATAATAATTCCTTAGGCTCATTAACTCCTGACTTTGCTAAACAATTTTTAAGAAAAGAAATTTTTACCCAAAAGACGCCATTAGGAGAAAATCAATCGTTTCTTGTGAGTAATCAGACACACAATTCAGAATCTGCATTACATAAAGTGTTGATGCAAGGGATATATCATGAGGCAACCAATGGCAGTATCCTCATTGAAGGGCGGTTTTCAACAATTGAAGAATTTAAGGACACAGTATTGAACCCTGCCAAAGCACGCAATGGAGAGGTGTTATTACTCGATTTACAATGCCCTCTCATGACCTCATTATACCGTGTACTTGCTCGCGATCCTTTTACGCATCAATGTCCTCCCCTACTCGAAATTGTTAAAGGCTATAAAGAATCGATCATTTACCGAAAAAAATTGATCGAAATTGTTAGGGATGAACCTTGTATCAAATACTATAAACTTTATTGTTCAAATATAAGTGGTCAGAATCAACTTGTGATGGAAAAGCAAGATGGGCGATTAATCATTCATTCTCAAATTCTTTTGGACGAATGTTGTCGATTGCCATCCGATGATATGATCAATCAGGTTTTGGATCAGCAGATCACCGACTATGAAATCGATAAAGCAATAGAACGCCTAGATGTCCCTAAATCATCAAGAATAAAAATTAGTCAATGGAAGGGCATCTCCCTCGCCAAAGCGTTAGAAATGCATGTTCTGGGGATTCCTATTCAAGATGCTTTAGAAAAAATAGGTGAAGAAGCCACATGGCGTAAACATTATGGTCACAATGAAATACACCCCTTTACCGGCGAATGGCTACAGGATTTTCCCGAAATTCATGACCATATTAAACATGACCATCTTCTCGATAGCAGAGTCATCGATGATGATGGCCAAGGTATACATTGGGTGACAAATAAATTTTCTTGGAGCTTGAATCCTCAATTTAATCCGGAAACCATTTTGCCTAATAGTAAGCAGGGTGGATTCCAAATGCGAATTGGATATTTCATCATTCCCCTTGCACACGTAGAGACATTTGTAACCAAAAATATTTCACCTAAAGTGTTAAGCGAACTTGAGGTGCATGACGAAAAAGATGAATTAATTGGCTACCGTTTTTTCGTTCACCCTGAAGCCTATGCCCATTTTAGTACTTTACATAAGGCCGCAATCCCTTTTGTGAAACCTCAGCATTCTGAATTTATGGGAGCGCCCACCTCTTCTTATCGTTCTTGGGTCATACGGCGTACATTACTAGGCCAAAAACCTAATCCCCAGCACGTTCCCTTTATTGCAAAAATGGGAGTTTCAAGTTGTCCAACAGAAGTCAGGCGCCTTTTACCTAAATCTGATATTGAAATTAGCCTAAAAGCTCAAGAAAAATCTAACCAAATGCCGCGAGAACATCTAGACAAAGGAAGTAAAGGAAGTGACCTATTCATATTCCCCGAAAACTTTGCTATTAGTTTAAAAAATATTGAAAATTACCCTCCCCAATCAGCTACAGCGGGTGGAGAGTTTGTAGACTCCGGTATGATTATACGTGAATTCCCTAAAGAACTATTCCAAGGATGCAAGTTTTTTAGTCTAGCAGGTCTGATGTCTGTCGCTCGGACAAAGTCTTCAAATACCAATGTGTGCGCTCTAAACGGTGTTGAAAGTGATGCCCAAGGCTTGCCGCTGATTTATGAGGTTGTGCAAGCTGCGATCGATAAAGGTCTTGTTAAAAACTTAAAGGAGTTTATAAAAACCTATTTGATTGATGGTTATTTAAACGCTACTGAAGAGCTATATATGCTGCATGGAATCCCTTTCGCGCCCCATGGTCAAAATCTATGCTTCGTGTTAAATCCTGACAATACGCCACGTGGATTTGCTTATCGTGATATGGAAGGCATTTTTCAAAATCCTGAACAAGATTATTTGAAAACATTTTCATTATACCATCATCATATCTTCATCCAACTGCTCAATCTTTTTACATTAATTGATGATGAATTTATTCCTCCACCTATAGGCGCTCCAACACAAGTAGGGTTTACCAAGCCAATTCCTGAGCGCACAATTTATTCTTACATCCGTAAAAATATTAAACATTCACCTAAAATTGAAGCCGGTGCTTTAAAAACAATTTGTGCCATTCACATTAGTATTTGGGAATACGATGAACTTCTCAAAGACCTTGACCAATCATTTTTAAAGATATTGGGAAAATACTTTAATCTAACTTCTCTAGATTTCATCAATAAAACCGGAACAATTCCTTCAGCGGAAACTGGCTCAGTCGGTGAAGCCTACTTGCAAAAATGCAATGCATTACTTTGGAAAAATCGATATCCCGTCAAGCTTAACACCTCGAGTATGCTATCGAATCCCATCATTGATCCTGTAATATGGCATAGAAAGTCCACCATACAGTCTGCAAAAAAACTTCAAAGCACTGGAATAGAGATTATCAAAAAGTGGAATTGTGAAACTTCTGAAGAGACCATGAAAGCTGACAGCTATTCTTCCCATTTCCATAAACAGCTAACCCCTCTCGGCCTTACAATAGCTAAACGCCATATCTTTCCCCTTACACACTTACTTCAAAAAGGTGAATCGATTGATCATGTAAGCATTGATGAAACACGCTTAACAGCTCTGGATATTTTTTTTAAAGATCATCGTGAAAAAGGGTCACATACTGAGTTGCTTAAAGTGATATTAAATCAAAAACCTTCGCTAAATCTTGAACGTATCACGCTCTTTTACATTGCCGTTTATAGTAGTCCCGAAGAGCTCCAACTACTTCTTGAATATGGTCTCAAGGCTAAATCTCTTTGGGTTGAAAAAAAGGGTAATTTTTTCAAAGGGCCGGAAATCAACTTATTGGATTTTGCGGTCATCCAAGCAGAAAGAGATTCACTTTTTGGCAGCAACCAAGAGGCTATTAAAAAAGTTGAATTATTGTTAAAATTTGGCGCAGATGCGACAAAATGCAACCACGTTTGCAATCAAAATTATTTGCATCGAGTAACAGATTATAACCTACGACACCTCTTATGCCATGCTGGAGTAGATGTTAAGGCCTCTGAAAGGGCCCATAAGTATATAAAGAAAGATGTAAAAATATGCCCTATGGATTTAGCATTGGATATTGAAAGTATCGATTTATACTGTTCTTTTGGCGAATCTCGCGACAACTCCCCCTTCTTAAAGGAAACCTCTGCACATCTTTCTGCTTTAAAACGAATTGGCTACGACTTTCAAAAGGGCCCTAACCAATTTAGTTCTGAAGGCATACCCTTAATTATTAAAGCTGTGAAAGAGAGTGATTACTCAGCGATTGCAGCTTTACTCGGAGAAGGGGCTGACGTAAATATGCGAAGCCAAAAAGGCTCTCGTTGGACAGCACTTCACTGGCTTTTTTCTAAATTTGGCCAACAAAGCTCTAGCTCTGAACCTAATGAATACCTTGAGTTAAGTAATAACGAAGACCTACGCCTAATCAATATTATGATCAAAAAAGGAGCTCTCCCGCTTAAAGATGACCTAGGACGTACTCCATTGATGTGTCTAACGTTTCATGTTTTTTGGGACAAATGCCAAAGCAAAATCCTGGATGACTACATTGGTTTTGAAGCAAAATATTTCGGTATAAATCCACATGAGTACCGATCAAAATTTACAACTTTACGAGAAAGTGGTTTTAAATCTGTTGAGACCTTATTTGACACTGTCAGCGTTCCTGTAGTGGCAGTTTTTGATCAGTTCTGGAACAGCTTTAAAGAACATAAAGCTTTTGATGCAGAGATCCGTCATGACCCAAATGCAAGTTGGGCTAAAACGCGGGAACTTTACGGTTAACAATGGAAACTCCAATAAACTTGATTCACTTAAAATTTTTCTGCGATGCAGTGCTTTTTAGGAGCATTACTGAATCAGCGAAAATGAATTTTGTTACTCAATCTACAGTCAGTCAGGCAATAAGAAAACTTGAATCAGTTTTGGGAGTAGAGCTTATTAGCCATTCCCATCAAAAATTTCAGGTTACTAGTGATGGAATAATTGTTTTTGAGCAAGCGCGCCATGTCTTTAAATCCGTTCAACAGATGCGTGATAGCCTTCATAACAAAAATGAAACAATTAGGGGCGTCTTAAAGATTGTCTGCACGAATAGTTTAGGGATGTCTTTTATTACTCCCATCTACCAGCAAATGCAAATCAAATTTCCTGCTGTTGAAATTAAATTTCAACTTGGAGGCTTGAATTTTATCCGTAACGCATTAAGACAAGGAGATGCAGACATTGGAATTGTTGTCTTCGACAAGGATTTTGATCAATTTAGCAAACATCTTTTAAAAAAGGGAATGTTTAATCTTTATCAACATCAAGATGCTCCTTTCCACTTAATTGAAAATGGCATTTTAGTCGACCATGCTCAAGGGATGCATGTATCATCGCTACTGAATTATTTTATCGAATCGGATCGCTCTTCCTTAAATATTCAAACAGAATTGGCCGGTTGGGAAGTCATTGCGCGTTTTACTGAATCTAAAATCGGGGTTGGTTTTTTCCCGGATTACATTACTGACAATGGTCGCTATCCATATCTCAAAATTTATCCTCAGGAACTTCCCTCTTTCGACTACGAAATCTGCGCAATTTATAATAAGGGTGAGAAACTTTCACGAGCGGTAACCGCGTTTTTTAGCATTTTCGATTATTCTTCTAAAACGAGTAAAAAAACTCGTGGATAGGATATCAAGGCTGTTCCTTGTAAGCCGTTTATTTTGTGCCCCTTTGGAAGCAATTTATACTCTTTTGATTTTTATTGCCGCAGGCGAACTTCACTTAAATTATTTCCAATTAGGGCTACTAGCAGCTTCGAAGCCTGTAAGTTCTCTTTTGTCTTTTTATGCGAGCGCCAGCGTGAATGGGAAACCACATCTATTCAAGAGTTACCTAATCCTTGTGAATACCGTTGTGGCCTTGCCAGCTTTAGCATTTCCTTTTATCGATAATGGATGGTTTTATATTTTTGCCCATTTGTTGTTTATGGCTGGTCAACGAGCGGTTTTCCCCATCTGGAATGCAATGATCAGCGGAAGCCTATCATATTCCAACTTGTGTCAACTTCAGGGAAAAGCTATAGCATTACAGCAATCGATTATTATCTTTTGTCCTTTATTATTTGGTTATTGGATCGATGCGGATAAAGACATCTGGAGACAATTATTTTTTGCATTAAGCCTTGTTCAACTACTCAACAGTGCTTTGCTACAGTTTCAGAATTTTTCTAAATTTTCCTCCAATAAGGCTAATTTCGAGAGCGGTGATTTAAAAACAGATAGGTCCGCAGAATTTGTAGAGAATATTTCAAAGATAAAGTTGGGACAGCAATTTTCCATATCAAGTCTTGTTGCCCCCTGGAAAGCTTGTTGGAAATTACTTTGTGATGTACCGGCTTTTCGACAATATCATCAGCTCTTTTTCTTAGGCGGTGCTGGATTAGTCATGATGCAATCAACGCTTCCCATTTACTTTAAGGAAAATTTGCACATTTCCTATGCAAGTATTGCATTAGCTGTCAGTTGCTGCAAAGGCGTGGCGTTAATTTCTAGCACTAAAATTTGGGCTTTCTGGGTAAATAAAATCTCTCTTTTTCGCTTAAATTTTTTTATCAATCTTTTCTCTACACTGTTCATTATCTTTATTTTAATATCTAATTATCATCCCTTCTGGATATTTCCTGCCTATCTTTTGTATGGGACAATGCAGTCAGGGTGTGAATTCAGTTGGAATTTATGCGGTCCATATTTTGCGCGAGGTAAAGAAACTACACTATACTCAAGTTTAAATCTCCCCCTAGTCGGGTTACGCGGCGTTATTTTCCCTTTTGTCGGACAAGCCATACTATTGCTTACCGGCGCAAATATGGTTTTTATCACCGCTGGCCTTCTCTGCTTGGCAGGCATGTGGTATGCAAGATCTTTGGATACATCACTAACGCAAAAACTCGCATAAAAATAATATGCCTGATATGGATTATCTAACGATCCATCTCATTAAATTTTGTGATATTAAAAATTAAGTTTATTAATTTTTATTAAATACAATGTTTGTCTACGCTTTTAAATTATAAAAGATAAATTTTAGTAGCTTTTTTTTATTTTTAAAATTGAAATTTTGCAAAACAACCTTTCCTTTAACTACTATACAAAAAACCTGGAGTCTATATGTGGCCTTATAATTATGAACCTTCAATGC
>JACCVN010000330.1 GCA_013698165.1 Parachlamydiaceae bacterium
AATAACACCTTCCTAACATAGCATGAGCACGGGAATCTCCATGATCTACAGCTAATTGAAATTGTTGTACTGCCTTAGGGAAATCTGAGCTTTCATAATAGTGTATCCCTTCATCTGTTACTTCCATAAGTTGTTTGGTCAACTCTTTTATTTTATGCTCCAATTTTTCAACTATTTTGGTTATTCCTCTTATCTCATCCAGCGTAGTAAAGTTGTGGAATATTTTGTACTGTTCTTCTTTCAGTTCATTTTTCAGTCCTGAAAGATTTGATGTCAGTAGATTATGGTTTTTTGACGTTGATGCTTTTGGTTTAATTATTTGTTCTAACCCCTCATTTTTTTCATGAATTTTACTAAGCTGGGTATTAACTTTGATGGATTGACTTTTTTTTGTCCCTATAATCATTTTTATAATGTTCTTAACAGAAATGGTTCGATTTTCACCGGGACTTTGAATTTTTGCTCGAGGGACTTTTTCTACACTTGTTCCTGTTTTACGTTTAAACGAGGGGACAATTTTAAGATTTTTACGAGCGACATTTCCTGCGGTGGGTTCGGGAATATATGTTTGTTTTGCTTTAATATTATGAGACTTAAAGTCATCATTACCATGTTTGCCAATAAATATATTATTCATAATAACCTCGCGTTAGTTGTCCTTTATTAATTATAGCAATTTAAATATTATTTACAACACCAACAATATTTAAAAAGTGTTATTAAAAAAATATGGTTATTAAATGTTTTCATTTTTAAGAATACTTCTAAAAGCAGAGAGACTCCTAATTTTGGAGAAAAAATTCCCCTAAAATCAGAGTAGGTAATGCGAGCAAAATGTGCATATTGGATCTTGCGGAACTCCAAGTCATTAGCCTTAAACAGCTTAGAGCTAGTCTGTTCAAATAAAGGTTGCTAGACTTTTTCGCAAATCTGATTCTCATGTCGAATATATATACTACCCTTAGCTCAATTTGAGAAATTTCGGCTGCGCCAAAGCCTCGGGGTTGTCCAAATTCTCAGATTGACCTAAGGTCAGTATTAATAGCCACTGATTTCGTAAATATAAATAGCGGGAGTTTCAAGGGTAATTGCAAGGTAGTTTCCATTAGGAGAGAAGTCTATACCTTTTGGTGAAAGATATTTATTATCTTTTCTAAGGACATCAAGAATCTTTACCACAACAAATTCGCCGGTATCGTTTACTTTTTTATAGATAACAACCCATCCTTCTTCAGCAACGGTGGCAAAATATTTCCCCGAAGGATGAAAGGCGACGGAATGCAAGCATTTATTACCTAAAAGTTTAAAAAAAATGGGAGTTGAATTAATTACAGGGTGGGGGTTTTCTGCGAGTTCAAAAATGGCAACCGCTTCCTTACCAAGGCGTTCGGTATCCTTGTAAAAGGGTTTATGAACGACAGACATCGTTTTTCCGTCGGGTGAGAAAGCAATTCCATGCGGTGCACTTATATTATGTTTTAAAAGGGAACGTTCTGAAATCGACTGAAAAGGAATAGGTGAATATTCTCCTTCCGAATCTTCCACCTGACTGTAAAAAGTGATCCCGCTGCCTCCCATACGATTACATACTGCCAGAACTTTGCCATTAGAAGAAAATGATAAGCTCGCAGGGTTGTCTAGCTTAGAAGCGCTTCCACGCATATGCCAAAAATTATTTTCTTCAAATTCTATAGGGTCATGTTCTTTTTTCTTATAGATGACAACAGTGTTTGTTTCACGGGAAACTGCTCCTATGAATTCTCCACCCGGAGAATATTCTAGATCGTGAACATAATTGAGGAGATCATTATCTTTAATTTCACTTGAAGGGATTTTCTCAAAGGGATGCTTAGCATTTCCTGTGTATTTATAAAAGAGGATGGCATTGCATTCGCTATCTGCGATAGCCATGCAATTTCCGGAAGGGGAGAATGAGATTCCTTCAGGTCTTTGTAATCCAGATTGTGGGCCGGATATTACGGATGGATGTTCAGAAATAATCATGGCACTACAGAAAGGGGTGCATCCCATAAGGATAGCGGATATCCATCTGGATACAGTTTTTGTTATATGCATCATTATGAACCTAATTGTTTTGAAGTTGAGAATTTATACTCACATAATCAATGTATAGGTTTCAAGATCTACGGAACTCTTATATTTAAATTGTTGGATAAGGATTGTACGCTGTAAAGAGGAGATTTTTTTGCTTTTTGCGCGATCCGCAAAGACAGCATAGCCCCGAAAGAAACCGGTAAGAGATACAGTGCGGGAGCACCCACCCATTCTGTTTGTTGATAAGCCCAAAGGCAGATTGCGGAGGTTGGCATTCCAATCAATTGAGAACCAAGAGTATATCCAAAACAAAGAACTGTAGACCTGCAGTGAGAAGGAACTTGTTCCATTGCCCAGGCGTGGTAGGGAGCTGCAAAAGCGACCCCAAATAGTACAATGAAAAATCTCACTGCAGTGACAACAAAAAGTGAAGATGAGGGTCCAAAACTTGAAAATAAAGGAATGCCACAAATAAATGAGGCAAAAGCTCCAAAGAACATGACACGTTCCTTACCAAATTTTTTTGACATCAAGCCAAAAAAAGGAAGTAAAAATAAATCTAGCGTCAAGAGGAGAGTATTGATTTGAATGACCTCTGCTTTAGTGATTGAAGTTACTAGAGGAATATATCCGTTCATGAGTACAAAAGATAAGGAAAAAGTCGTGTAGCTGAAGCCTGCAGCTAGAGTGATGGCAAATAATGCGCTCTTATGCTTGTAAAGCTCTTTAAAGAGGTTTATTTTCATTGCTGGAATGAAGATCTCGTTTTCCTCTTTTTTTAAACGCAACAAAACACCGAATATAGCAATCAGTCCCCCTGTCCAGAATAAATAGCGCCAGCCTGTATCAATCCATCCTTGCATACTCACCAAGGTGACAAGTACAGAAGCAATAAGGATGCCACCAATGGTTGATGCATCAAAAAAACTGCTCATTAGGCTTCTCTTGGGCGCATCAGTCTGCTCTAAAACGAAAATAGCACCTCCTGGCGCTTCACCGGCTGCGAAAAAACTTTGGAGTAGTCGCGCAATAGCTAAAAGGAGAGGTGAAAAAGCACCGATTTCAAGTGAAGTGGGCAAACATCCTATGGAGGCAGTGGCGATAGCTGTACCTATTAAGGACCAACAGAGCGCTTGTTTTCTTCCGAATCTATCAGCAATCCATCCAAAGAAAAGGGATCCAAGTGGCCGCGTTAGTATGCCCAAAGGAATCATGGCATAAGTCAAAATCAGTGCGGTAAAAGGATCATGAGAATGAAAGAAAAGAGGGGCGATGAATGGGGCTAAAAGACCAAAGAGAGCCGTATCATAATGCTCTAAAAGATTGCCGATGACACCTGTTAAAAATGCTCTTTTATGCATAAAATCTTCCAACTGTTGAGAAGGAGGAAGGGAATATAAAGCAGTAATTTCCCTCACGCTCCTCACGCTAGTATTATCTAGATCGAGTAATAAGGGTTAAACGCTATCTGCGTTTTTTCAGCCTATTAAGGCACCCCCGGTGAACAAAACAGAGTGTAAAAAGAACAGCAAAAATTGTCAAACCATAAGTTAGAGATGACACATGAGCGGTCCGAAAAAAAATTGATTAAGTGAAACGCATGATCGGAATGCCAAGCTACGTTTTCTGGTGCCATTATGTTGGTGAAGGTGGTATTTTGTCCCTAGTACACTGTCAAGATAATATTTTCGGCTATTTCTGCGTCAAAGCCCCATGGTTTGCCGATCATAAAAGGGGCTGTATTGACTAATACAACCCCTTTTACGATCGACAAACCACGGGAGCTTTCACGCTAGAAATAGTCGAAAATCCTACCTTAACAGTGTACTAGTACACTGTTAAGGTGGTCTTGAGCACAATGGGTTTTTAGCTGAGTATGAAATAAAAGAGAAGAACCCTTTTCAGGGTTATAGGGGTATCTGCTCACCCGTAGCTGCGGCAGTCTTATCTCGAGCATCATGCAAAACATTGGGGGCAGATTTCTGCCCCCAATGTTTTATCCAACTATTTTTCTAACCGCACGAGTAGACGAGCTTCTGATCTATCAGGTGAAGAGTGAATTAATAAAGTCGATTCATCCTTGGTCAAATTGTAAAGACCTGTTTCCATGACCGGCCAATCTTGACCTATAAACTTCCAGGCTACGCGCTGTGTTTTATCATCAATGGCACCCTCAATCTGTAAGGGGATGTTTTCGCCAACCTTAGCGTAAGCGCCTGTGATGGCTCCATTCTTGCTTATGGCAAGCGAAATATACTCTTGCGGCTCATCTTGAGAATCGGAGTCATATGTAATAGCAAACGTTCCAAGGGGCATCCAATCCGCTTGGCGCGCTGATACACTAGGAGCGCTCGTGGCTAGATTATAGGCACTTCTTGCTGTGAATTGACCAGGAGATACCGGAATATAATTGTATGTATCTATGTTGTTGGAATAATAGATAGTTCCATTACTGCCGTAATAATACATGATAGGTCGATCCCATTGGCGTGGGAACCAAACCACAACATTCTGCCATGAGGGACTTGAATGCCAGTGGAAATGTCTGTCAAAGTACCAGTTGTGATGCCGTGAGCGGAAACTGCTCCAGTAGTGATCATCAAAAATGTGGTGGTGTTCGCGACGCTCGGTATAACTCTTTCGCACGGACGAACCGCGATTTTTCCAATCACTTTCACGCTTTTTATAATTGTCCTTGGTATATTGGCTGTCTCCTTTTGAATCCCGGTTCAAATCAGGGTTCTGATCTCTTTTTTGAGTGTTTTTATCCCAATCTTTGTTCAAATCGGGGTTCTGATCCACTTTTTGAGAGCTTTTATCCCAGTTTTGGTTCAAATTCTGAGTGTCTTTATATCGACGATCATTTTGGTCTTTAACATCTTTATCATCCGAATTCCACTCTGATCCCGACTGCCATTTTTGTTTGGTGTCTTTTGATTGTTCTTGTTGTAGTTGTCTATCTTGGTTCATTTGCCCTTTCTGCCAATTGGAGGGCTGATTTTGAGAATCGGAATCTCTTCTCGATTGTGTGGGGAATTCTCTTTGGTTTTGAGATTGTCTCTGATTAGGATCCATCTGTTGTACAGACTGTCCTTGGTAGCGCTCGGATTGTTGAGAACTCCCTTGACGTTGAAATTGATCTTGCCCTCTTTGAGGTTGAATCTGATCTCTTTGCTGTGTATTAGATCTTTGTTCACTTCGTTGCCATTTTTGATTGTCATCATCTGCTTGGGCATGTGCTGTGATGGCCATTAAGGCTAAAAACGGAAACATTGGTAAGAATAGAGTTCTTATGCGCATATTGCCTTCCTGTGTAAAATTGAAACATGTGGTCTCTGCGATAACTTTTAGCATTAAAAAATATTTTTGTCAAAATCGTAGAATTAGATCCTGCTTTTTTCTTACATAGTGCTAAAAAACCTTTTGGAATAAATATTCGTTTATAAAATTGTAATAAGGTAATATTTCTGAAATGTGCCGCCTCGATCCCAATCCTATAGCCACCGTTATACACAATACTGTCTATAAAGCACTATTGGGGACCTATGCATTTTTCTATAGTTCATAGCGAAAAAGGACAATAACGACAGTAGCGACAAATGTAGGCTGCTGCGTCTCGCAGCAGGAGGTAAGATGAGCAGGAGATAGCATATAC
>JACCVN010000345.1 GCA_013698165.1 Parachlamydiaceae bacterium
TGCTCTCTAAGTGTAATTGCCCTCGAAAATTCGGTCATCCCAAAAATTGAACAAATGGAAAATATTGAAAACTTATTGCCAGTGAAATATTCACAGAATCAGTTTCTAGAGATAGCCGCAACTCTTGACCACAAACACGAAAAAATACGCATAGTCTCTTACAACACGCTTTTTAACATTTTCGATCAAAACTTAGATGAAATAAATCGTTGGCCACAGCGTCTTCCACGTATTGTGGAACTACTGGAGGAAATGCAGCCGGATATTATTGGCATTCAGGAACTCTATACTGACCAATCTATTGATCTTTTGGCTCACATAGGAAATACCTATTCTTTCTATTCTACAGGCTACGAAAATTCAGAGCTTAATGGCATCTTTTATCGGACAGATCGTTTTGAAGTCGTCGATAGTTATATTTGGAATATGGGCGATGTAGATGAAGAGCAGATAAACCAAGCTTTGACCATGCTGAAACTTGAAGATTTGACTACCGGAAAATGTGTAGCGGTATTCAATGCCCACTTAGCTTTTGGTAAAATTGATAAAAGAGAATCTCAAGCGAGATTTATTGCAAAATGTATCGAGCCCATTGCCGCTCAAATGCCTGTTGTGTTGACTGGCGATTTAAACACTTTTCCAAATCGACCAGACATGGAGAAGTTTCCCTTTTATGACGGAGATTATATTCATCGTATTCTTACCCAAGGGGCTTTAAAAGATTCCAAAGAAATGTCAGTTTTAGGGCACCTTGGACCAATTTCCACTTTTAGCAATTTAGGTGAAGATAGTACACCTTTTAAAGGCACTGGAACCCCAGGGGTTTTCCTGGACCATATTTACGTTTCTAAGGGGATTAATGTCATCATTCACGCTGTCCAACCAGGCACTGTTGATGGCCATTATCCTTCTGACCATCTGCCTGTGCTGATTGATTTCATTATCGAAGAATAAAAAAGTACTGAGAGAATTGTCCTTAAAATAAAAGCTTGCTAAACTTGATGCTCCTCAAGATGCGGTGATTCAATCGACCTCGGTGCTGACCTGCGATGAAAGGTATGGAGGTGCACCAGGCGCCCCCTGCTCATTTCAGCAATGGCAAAAAAGAACATTCGATCGCTATATAGTTAAATAAGTTTGCTACCTCTGCGTGACCCAGCAGGCTACATACTTAGTGACTTATTCATTCTACCTTGTTATAGTTAATAAAAAAATACATGGGGGCAGAATGGAAATAGATATTAATGAAATGCAGACAAGAATTGATAATCTTACAAAGATAAATACTGAACTTTTGGTACTCAAGCAAGATTACTCTTCTGCTAGGCAAAGCCTAAATAGAATGAGCACTAGACTTAAAAAATTATGTAAACGTTTAGAACCTACAAATGAAATTGTTCTGGAAATGAGGGGAATTGCTGAAGAAATTCAGAAATTTGCTAAACAAGCGACTTCATAATGGAAAAAAAAGAGCTGCACCCGAAAAATCGTCATAAGGGTCACTACGATTTTGAGCTTCTTATCAAAGTTTGCCCCGGCTTAGCAAAATTTGTAAGCCTCAATAGTTTTGGAAATCTTTCCATAGATTTCGCCAATCCCTATGCAGTTAAAATTCTCAATAAAGCCCTTTTAAAATTTTTCTATAATGTGAATTGGGATATTCCTGAGCATTATTTGTGTCCTCCAATTCCCGGTCGAGCAGATTATATCCATTATCTCGCCGACCTACTTGCTATTTCAAATATGGGGATTATACCTCAGGGAAAGCAAGTATGCGTTTTGGACATAGGCGTAGGTGCAAACTGTATATATCCACTAATTGGACATCGGGAGTATGGCTGGAGTTTTGTTGCTACAGACATTGATCCCAAAGCAATTGAAATTGCCAATAGGATCATCACTCAGAATGGCCTTTCTGAATTTATTGAAATATATTTGCAAAAGTCTCCAACAAATATTTTTAAAGGTCTTTTTAACGATATTAAGGGGACTTTCGATATTTCAATGTGTAATCCACCTTTCCATGCCTCCCCAGATGAAGCTAAAGCCGGCACTGCCCGAAAATGGAAAAATTTAAAGATTAAAACAAAATCCTTAAACTTTGGGGGAATGAGTAATGAGCTTTGGTGCACAGGCGGAGAAGTCTCCTTCATCGAACGCATGATTGGTGAAAGTGTAAATGTCAGATGCAAGTGGTTCACAACCTTAGTCTCAAAGGCGAGCCATCTGCCAGGCATTTACCGAGCTTTAGAAAAGGTAAAGCCTCTTGATGTAAGAACTATTGAGATGGGGCAAGGCCAAAAACAAAGCCGAATAGTGGCCTGGTCTTTTCAGAAAAAATAAAGTCTGGTTTTGAGGTTTGGGCGAAGTGTCAAAACTT
>JACCVN010000357.1 GCA_013698165.1 Parachlamydiaceae bacterium
TTACCTAAGTATTTATCCGATGAAGGGTGGGATATTATGAAGAATTCGATTGAGAGGGACCTAAGAAGAGGTAATGTTGAAAACATACAGCAAATCCTCCTTTTAGGAAATGAAATTTTGGAAAAAATAATAGCGGAGGCATTCTTAGTAAGGCCTCATCTATTCAATAAAATCTATTCGCAGGATCAACTCAAAAAAATTATTAATGGTAGCAGATTCTTTAATATAAACTTGGAATTATTAAAAGTTGAAGAAGAATTTTTGGACCCGACAGTTATCAAGAAAATGACGATAGGTCAATTAAAAAAAGTATTTGCTGAAATGCCTATAGAAGCTAAAAATACTTATGTGTTTTATCTTCTGAGCTGTAACAGAGGAGATTTTATCATAGAAATGTTAGAACAGCAAATGATACGCGAAGACATAGCAGATCGGGAGCATACACCCCTAATTTTTCATGCTCTCAAAGATAAAAAATTGTTTGAGTGCCTTTTGAAAATAACAGGCGATGTCAATGTATCAAGGTCTAAAGATCGAAGATCGTTGTTAAGTTTAGCAATAGAGAAGAATCTTCCTATTGTCTCAGAGCTAATATCCAATCCAAAAATTGATCTGAATCACAGAGAATTTAGTGGAAAGACTCCCATTTTTTATACGATCTGGCCTCATGAAAATTTTGAGTTGTTTACACAATTAAAATCGAAAGGTGCTGATCTTAATATACCTTTTAATGAAGATAAAGATTCCTATTCCCTTTTAAGCAAAGTTTGTCGCGATTTTCCAAGTGAGAAAATAAAAAAATATATTGATGCAGGAATGGATCCTAATATTGGAAAACCTCTTCCACTATTTTGGTCTATTGAAAATCGAGATTTGAAGACCATTAAAGCATTAATGGATAAAGATGCGAATCCATTTTTGCAAACTCTATTGTTTTTAACTATGGAAGATGATGGAGAAGGCTTTATAAAAGAAGTTCAAACAATTTTAGAAAGCAAAACTTTCAATTTCAATTTCGTCGATAAAGACGGTACCACTCCTTTAATTTGTGCCATCTTTATTGGGAATCTAAATTTCATCAAAATTTTAATAGAAAGAGGGGCAAAATTGCCGACCTATTTAACATCTAATGCAGAAAGTATGATAGAAGAAGGAATAATTGAGCTATATGAAACTCATAATATTGAATGTGCAAAATTTCTTAAGCAGAACTCTTCGCAACGCTTTCTTAATTCTTGTATTAGAAGGCAGTTTGGCAATTTTCTTTAAATAGACTTCATGCGAAGTGAAATTATCACAAGTGGCTGTCGCATTATCCCTGTGTCTTGCCGTTGAAATCTCGGTTTGAAAAGAATAAATTCGTGTACCTTATAATATTTGTTCTGAAATAGCAAAAGAATTTTCGGTATCTGAAAAAAGGGTAAATCCTTTCCGGTAATGGTTCCCTGCATGCTGTAGAAGATAATCGATCATTTCAGAACGATCGGAGGCGTAGTCAGCCAAGTAAAAGCTCTTGGCTCCGGGAAATAGCGAATCAAAGATTTTTTGCACCTTATTCAGGAGAGCGGTTTTTTCATTTTGGAGAAGCTTGCGTTGTGAATCCCCATTTTGAATGCGTGAAATGTCTTTTGTTAATGCTTCTTCGATAGTTTGTTGTATTGTTGGGAACCACTGAGAAAAAATAACCGATCTTTCTTTGGTTAGCTGAAGGTTTTGTGTCGGCTTGATTGGTAAGCCCGCACAAAATCCATCTGCTCCAAAAAATTTCACAAAGAAAGAGCCATTCGATTTAATTTTACATCCCCAATCTATCGTATATTTTGGTTTTGAGGGGCCGCTCTGGAGTATAAAATATGGTAGAGAGCTATAAGTAGCAAATGTCGCCCCCACTTTGCGTGCGCTCTCTTCAAGAACATCTGGAAAAAAGGAAATGGCATTCGCATTTTCCGGGGGGACAAACTGATTGCCCATAAAATATTCATTTTGGCAGCGTTCGGGAATTCCATCTCGTTTAAATGATCTTACAAATTCTCCATGAGGTGGCAGGCTTTCCATCAATATGACATTGGGGTGATCAGGAAGATATTTAGATACGTTTTGCGCACTTGATAGATACCGAATCTGCGTATCTGGAAATGGCCCATTCCATTTCGTAGAGAAAGCGGTAGCAATTAAGGCACGAAAATCGAGAAGAACCCGTTCCATTTTTTGACGTTCTTTAATCTCACAAAACTTATATATGGGATCTATTAGAAAAAAAGTCACATCTTGAAATCCATTTTCAAAGAGTAACTTTCCAAGCATATATTCCATTAAAAGGCCACCAGAGGCTAATGAAATAAAAACGAGAGGTTCATCCTTGGGGCAATTCTGAACCACATCACAAGCGATTTTTTTTATAAATAGTAAACGATTTTCCAACTTCCCCGCCACAGTACAGGTCGAAAAGTAAAGTCCTTTACCCTTCAGATGACAAGAGGTGACAGGAGTGTCGATGATATTTCCTCTTCCTTTCTTTTCTACTAGAGGAAGTTTATCCAACCATTCAAAGTTTATAGTCGTGAGTGTATCTAAAGAAGGCTTAAGTGAAGAATCTTGAAATATAGATGTGGAAACTAAAGGCTGCATCTCTGTCTGTCCTGTTTACAATTTTAGGACATTGTAGCTGAGGAATGAATTTTATGCCACTTAGTACTCTGCACTTAATATTGCGACATTAATTGACAGGCCTTCTCGGCCTGAGTCTAGCAGGCTTTTTTTTTCAGGCCGAGACGGCCTGACTACCATGCTTTTCTGTGCAAAAGGGGCTCAGGCATCATCTGATGTATTATAAGGCATAGAGGAAAAAGCTTAAAGTTACTTCTTGAACGATGTTGACATAATTGGAATAAATTAAATACACTTTGCCTAAAAACAATTCTTAATTAAGGAGCAGTAATGACAGTCAATAGCTTTAATCGTGCCTTGGATTATGTGGGAAGTGGTGGTGCTTCATTAGCATCATCAGTGTTCAGTGGAAATATACTTCCTTCGGCCGTTCTTGGATATAC
>JACCVN010000358.1 GCA_013698165.1 Parachlamydiaceae bacterium
GATATAGATTACTTCAAATTGAGGTTATATAGTTTACATAAAACGGGGTACTCATTTGCGCGATGAGCCTTAAATTGTTGTTTGGAGTTGACATTATTTTACATAAATGTTACCATCTAAATCGCAAAAAGTTTTAATAATTTAGAGGGATGTATTTATGGAATCGCAAAATTTGGGAATTAATTTGTCAATGTTTGACCAATTTGGATTAAAAAAAGAATTAATCGATGAGGCATCTAAAGATCCCGCAAAATTGGTCGAATTATTTAAGGGGGTAACAAGTGAGGAATGGCATTGCAAAGCGGGTAAAACAATAGACGATATATTCAAAAAAATTGAGATCTTAGATTCCGAGGGAAAACTAAATGAAAACCAAATAAAGAGCATTATTAAAGTCTCCAGTAAAATTTATCCAAAGCAAGATAGGGAAGAGATTAAGGATGCATTCTCTAACTTTTTAATTAAACAAGTTGATGTAGATAAAATTAATGCATCTAATGTATTCAGTTATTTGAAGTATTCCCAAAGAATGAATCGCAATGAAAGCATCTCCAAATGTTTGGAATTTCTCCTAAAACGTACCGGTGCAACATTCAAAATATCAAATTCATCCCTTTCTATTACGGTTGGCAATCCACAAATACCCCTGGAAGAAATCTCAGAGAAGATAACTAATCTATCAAAGGTATTTGAAAATAAAATCGAAATCGCCTACTTCCCCATAAGCCCCAATAGTTGTCCCATAGTTGGCTATGTGAAAAACTTCATAAAAGAGCAGGGAAAATCAATTCGCTCACTAAATTTGACCAGGTTGCCCGGAAAGGATAGAGAAGACTTCGCTAAGCAATTTATAAAATCTTGCCCCAATCTTGAACAGTTTATTTGCGAGAATAATATTACAATTGAAAGCTTGGAAGAGTTAAGCCATTTAAAAAGCTTGACAAGGCTTGAGCTTTCATGGTGCTCCGGCTTAACAGCACTTCCGGCTAAGCTGCCGGAGAGCTTGACATACCTTTACCTTTCAGGCTGCAGCGACTTAACAGCACTTCCGGCTAAGCTGTCGGAGAGCTTGACATACCTTTGCCTTTCAGGCTGCAGCGACTTAACAGCGCTTCCGGCTAAGCTGCCGGAGAGCTTGACACACCTTGACCTTTCAGACTGCCTTGGCTTAACAGCGCTTCCAGCTAGGCTTCCGGAGAGCTTGACATACCTTAGCCTTTCAAACTGCCACGGCCTAACTGAGGATATTAGACTGTCAGCTTTATCTTCAATATTGAGTAACAATGTGGAACAAGGATTAAAACTGATCTATAGTTTTAATATTGTTGATCAAAATAAATTATTTAAATCGATTGCTGAAGGATTGGCCGGTGCACCTCTTCAGCCGGATCAAAATCCGCGCGATGCTTTAATCAACGCTTTGCAGGACAAATTGTCCGACCAGACCATTCAACCTTCGACTTTGTGGGTTTTAGCACGGTATATTTATGACAATCATAACGAATTGCTTTTGCATGAAGAACATCCGCTCCTGCAGGAGGCCAATGAAATTATTTTGTTGGCCAATCTGCCAGAGGTCAAAAATCCTTTCAATGTGTTCGAAAAACTGAAAGAACTGTCACTGCAGCCGTCTAGTTTTAAACCTCTGGCAATGGAAATAGAAGGTGTTGCCGTCGCCATCAATTTGGCTCAACTACAAGCCATGGCGCGAGGACCTGCCATAAAAAGGGAAGACTTGCCAAAAAATGTTAGCCATACATCTTTTATGAATCTGGTAGACAATCTAGAGCGTACGGTTGAAAATGATCCTGTCAAGGCAAACGTAGCGTTTTCTAAGCTTGGTACTACATGGGCAGAAGTCAGCACGCCTATTCTGAATGATTCTTCACAGCATCTTGCCGGGATGCTAAAGTTGTCGGGAGAAAAAGTTTCGGACACTGAAGCTAAATGGAGGGCTGTTTTGAGAAGCATCTTGGATAAAAAAAATGATCTTAGACCAGAGGAATTCTCAGAACGGGAGGAAACTTTTATTCTCACTATGATGGGTATTCAGAACTGTCGGGGAGGTAAAGATGCCGGCATTGCTCTTACATATGAAGTACTTGATCCTCAATATCGATATCAGGTTTCTATTTCAAAAGCACAGAGTGTTGAAGAAATGGAGGCAAGGAAAGAAAGGCTTAAAGGCATAGAATTCATAGAGCAATTTATGGAGCATCATGTTGAAAAGTCTTTGACAGAAAGGGCTAAAGCCTTAGCTGACTATGTGAATGAAAAAGATCACCGAAGAGAGCGTTCAGCTATTCTCAATACATTGACAAGGGATCTTGTTTGGAAAGAGGACGAGCACTGGAGAATAGATGAAGAGAATGATATAGATATCCTTATGAACGAAAAGGGGGCTTTAGCTCTGCTAGAGAGGGTGGATAAAGAAGCCAAAGGCAAGCTTGTCAATGCGCTCATCGGCCCACTCATTGGCCAAGCTATTCAAAAATTGATGGTGGCCCAGTTTTCCGGTACGAATAAGCTGATGCAAGATTTAACAGGCGCTCCTGAGATCTATCAAGGGGCGCACCAAGCCATTTATTTAAAAAATCTTATTGGAGGGCTGGTAGGTGTCAGCCAAGGCGTGGCCTTCGACCGTCATACCGGAACACTCTATGAACAATTGTTAAATAAAGGGCGCGATGAGGTCTTGGAATTACTATTTTCCAAATATATGACTCCTGAAAGCTATGTCAATGAAATCGTCAGGGTCGTCAATGGGTTTAATAATGAAAACAAACAGCTCCTCGAATCCTTTCTTGGCCATGGGTTTTGGGAAGAAAATGCCGGGCTAAACCGCCAAGGAGCCTTAAGCCTACTTGAGCAGTTGAATTTCCTGGAACGTGCTAAAAGACTCTAATGTAACTCCGCATTCCATTTCCAATGCCGAGTTTGGAGTTTCCTACTCCAAGGTTGTGCATACAACCTTGGGAGTTCAAAGCCTGGAGCAAAAAGTGTGGGTACTGAGCACGCACTTCTTTTTCATGAGGTCATTCTCACTCCGGATAATGTTAAGGATGCTAGATGTTCAATATAAAGGAAATTTGGAAGACACTGACAAATTGAGCGCCTGGTGCGTCTTCATAACCGTCATCGCTTCAAGTTTATACGGATCTTAAAGCAAAATACTTGTCTGGGATAAGGGCAGAGGCTTAAATCCTCTTGATCAGATTCTTTTCTCTAAGTCACTGAAGGGCATTCTCATAGAGAATGCCCTTTGTGTTTTTAAAGAGCCTTTGGTAAAGTTGTGCGGAGAACTACTTTAAAAGTGGTCTAATCGATAAGCCCACTTTCTTTAATTCAATTACACATTGGAATTCATGATGCGCACTAAATATCAAATGAATATGATTTTCCTCTTCATTTTTTTCTTGATAATGCCTGGTTTACATGCTTTTGAGGAGTCACAGCGTAATTGCCTTATTCTTCTTGATCAAAAGAACAATTGTGAAAATATTGGGAGTTTAGACAGGTGGTTTCTGACAAGTAGGCTTCAATCGGCTATTGCTGAGCAAACGACCCCTATATTGCTTAATGCAGCGCTGTGGAACTCATTTATTGAGCGTCGGGTTCATTTCAAACAAAGCTTACAGCAAAAAGATGCGCCCTTACATAAAATTCACGAACTGTATCGAACAATTAACGAACGCATTGAATCTTTGAGCCATCAATACAATACAATTCACCACGATGTGATTCAGAACAAATATCTAGTTGTTCAGAGCATTAATGATGAATTTTATAATAGTGAAAACTATGTATCAGAAGGGAATTATCAACTTCTTCTTGATTACTTGACTCCTTTTGATCCGCAAGACTGGAATATCTATAAAAATGGTAAGGGATTCTATTTATTTATCCCCAAAAAATATAGCGCTCAAAATTCATTTACTGGTTTTAACATCGGTTCTTTAGAAGAAATTGAATATCCAGAAGATAGCCCGTCAATTTATTTTGATTCCCTTGTTAATGAATCGATTATTGATGTTTTACCCGATTTTTTTCTTACATACAATGACTTGCCTGAGGCCAAGATGCCCTATGCATGGAATATCCTGATCGCTGGACATGGCGGATCACGTTATAAAGAAACAAATCAAAATGGAACAATTACTTGGAATGGTCAACCTATCATTGCGGACCTTACTGTTCAGGAATTTCATGCATTTTTAGATTTTTTTCAGGTAAATGTAAAAACCCATTTCTTTCACTACTCTAGTTGCTATGCGGGTGGAAATCATATTCCTCTAATTTTTAAAGAGGGGCAGAATGAATCTTACAACTTTGCTATTATCTGCGACTGCTTAACAGACTCTGCAAACTATTGTAAATGGACAACGCTTCTACCATGTGCTGAAAGAAAATTTCTAACCACGGCCGATTTAACTTACGACGCTGCAAAAAACTGCTGGCAACTGCCAATCACTCCAGTATATCACTGGAACGTTTTTTTCAATGATGTAGCTACTATTGATTTTTCAATCGGTTCAATTGAACGACTCCAAGAGATGATGTCATCGATTACATATCCGATTATCGCAAACATCCCATTGCTATGTCTCCCAGGGACCAATGTCTTTTATCCATTATTTTCTTCTGATGTTATTAAAATTGACGAAAGACTCCTTTCTCTTGTTGAAGAAAAAGATCTTACTCTGAAAGGTGCAAAAACTATTCTACTTGAAAGTACCTCTATAATCCCGACCCTTATACTTGATCACATTGACAACTTTCGAATGATCTCTATTAAGCCTGGGGATGCATTGCATTACATAAAAAAATTACATGCAACCACCCACATCGACTTACCAAGCGCTTTTTGGCAGGCTCCATTCCAGAGTTATGATAAAATCTTCATCTTAGATGAGTGTATATTCCCTCAGTCATACGATTCGTTAATCTTTAAAGATGTAGTGGCTGCAACAAATGAACTTGTTCTGAAAAATGTCATTATTTCGCAGCAGAAAAGTCATTATATTCGGCTATTTTTTACGGTTAATGAAATTGCGATGATGGTCGTTGCCTATAAACCGCAACAGGCTGAACATATTGAAAAAACGACTATTCAAGAAGTGGTGACGTTGAATGCTAGCGCTTTCAAAAAATATGAAGAATTCTATTCATCATTAAAAAAAACGCTTACCAATCCTTAAAAAACAATATCTTTGGCAGGTGATTTTTTATTCTTGCTAACCAAGGTTAAGTGAGTTTGTCACGTGAGAGCGATGAGGTTGATGTTTTCACTACATCTTGAATTTATAAAATAATTTGGGTTAACAGTGTCCATCGATTTCCTCATCCTTTTTGTGGTCACTAATGGGGGCGAAGCTCAGGGTAATCATTACCAAATCTCAGTCACGGCAGCGACGAGAGAGAGATACTCGACAGAGCTGAATCTGAGAAATTTCGGCTCGAGGAAAGCCTCGGGGTTGAACTCAATTAAAAGGCCCTGTTGCGCTTCACAAGCCGCCCCTTCGGGACTTATATTCAAATATTTCCTACCCATAGTTTGCCCCTATCGGGACTTCCTTATAACAAACCTGGGGGCGTTATAAGGAAGCCCCAATCGGGGCAAACTATGGGTAAAGAATAAATTAAACATTAAGTCCCGAAGGGGCGGTTTGTGTAAGCAGCGAAATACAGGGCCTTTTAGATGAGCTCACTCGCGAGACCTTTCGCGTTGCCCAAATTCTCAGATTCAGCTATGTCGAGTATATTTGACGCACGCATTTATACAGGCTGCATTACCTCCATCTTATTTGATCGACAAAAAATGACTGCCTCAAATTTCTCTTGATTTCGTCTCATCTTTATCCTTATTTAGCTGCTATTATACGAAATGATAAAAGGAAATATGATGAACGATTTGTGCTAAGATAACCTTTGGTTTTTTCTTTCGCTGCTATCGTGCTATCGCAGCTCGAAATTTTTTTTTGAGGCCATCCCCACATTCCGCTTCAGGCCTACGGCCTTGTGCTGCATGCGGGGCTTCCCACTTTTGTGCCCTTTCTAAGCAAGCTGGCAAAGCGTTTAGGGAAAAAATGAATCGTTCTACAACAGCAGTTGTTGGTGCAGGCAGCGTTTTTGGATTTGGCATCGCCGAAATGCTGGGCAACAAAAACCCATTCACTATCGAAGACTTAACAATGGTTGTTCAGGCGCTTGCAGGAAAAACTTACTCAGATTTGGGTGGTGGTGATTATGCCTTTTGCGAAGGTTCTAATGCTATCCTTATTCTTGGCTTTATGCAAACGCTCAATATCAAACAAATGCAAATCATCAATGTCAATAACGCTGATGGCGCCATGATTTATGAACCTTTCTGGGAATAAAGCAAACATAGTAAATTTCTTTCTGTAGCCGGCGCTGAGGCAAAGCGGAGGTGCAGCAAAAATGTAGGCTGCTGCGTCTCGCAGCAGGAGTTAAGATGAGCCAGAGACGGCATGCACGCTTTGCTGACTCCTGCTGCCAGACACAGCAGGCTACATTTTAGCTGAATTCCACTGAAATCATTGTTTAAGCTTGGGTTTTTTTTTCAGTAAATGGTAGCAGTGTTAAAATGAAGTGCCAACCACAAATGCCCTGTAGTCCACAAGTAAAGTTGCAATCATGGATTAGTTTTTAATTTGTTAAACATCTCTTCAACATCGTTGTCCCAGCAAGGCAAGCCTTTAAAGATATTGTCTGAGCCAGGATTTTCTTCACAATTCAGATAGAAAGCATGTGCCATTTTGAGTCCTTCCTCTAGATATGGAAGTAGACGAGGATGTGGATTTTTTTTAGGGAAGTTGTTGACAAGCCAATCAATTAGTGTACTGCCCCCACGTTGCTTTGTGGATGCCTGGAGGTCTGCAACTGACTCAAGCATATTATTTCGTAAACGTTCTTCGGGAAAGTTATCAAAACTAAATCCTTCTTTTCCATAAGATTCAATGTGGTGCTCTTCAAGCTGATGGATTTCCCAAGCTGCCAGATACGCCGGTCTGTCAACCTCTAGCCTGCCACCTCTAAAATAACGTGCATAGGCTTCGAATTGCTCCACATGGAGTTTACAAAGGTCGTGTCGCAATAACTGTTTTTCCGGACATCCCAATGCCACTCCAAAGTCATAGACATACTGTCGATGGATCTTTAGCTCGGCCACAAAGAAAAGTAATTCTCGGGCAAGTTCGACATTCATGTTTTCTGCTCTGAGAATCACCTCATTATAGTCCTCAAGATGTTCATTAATTTCGAATTCATCGAGACCGGCATTTTGAAGCATCTCGAGGATGCGTGAGCGTGTTTCATCTAGTAGAAGACTGGTGAGAATGGCATCTAGCCCCGGGGAAATGTTTTTAGCTAGCATTTTAAACTTTATTGTTTTTTCATCTCGTTGCTCATGAGTCAAGCTTCCGTCAAGTCCGGCCTCATAGAGGAGATAATCGAAAGCGTGGAGCGCATTCTTTTCCAATGGAGTGTATGGGGAAGATATACGAATTTGGGTTTGGGAAGTAAGACAAAGCGCTTGAGTTTCAGAAACTTCGGATGCAAATATAGGAATTACAGACAAGCAAGGGATTAAATAAAGTAAGATAGTTTTCATAATATTTGTTGCCTTTCTTTTCTGTGATTGTAGCTTTAGGATTGACTCTTTGTTGTTCTGAATTCGATAAACTAAGTAAGGAAAAGACACTCACGATGAAAGTGACCTTTTCACTCTTAAGGACTGAGAAATTGCAAAGGCTCAAATGGATATTTTCAAAGGCAACATTAGGTTAATTTGCTATAGCCGCCTCTGCCTTAAGCAAAGGCGGCTAATATTACTTTTTCTGCGGCACTATTAAGCAGACTTTATTCATCAGTATTAAGAGCGTCATGTACCATCGGGACGCCATTAATTTTTAATGAATTAGCGAAAAAGCTTATTCTTAGTTGGTTTTTTAGAGCTATATTATAAGCTTCGTCCTCATTGTCTTTATCCATAAGATTTAAGACTTGAAAAGCCGCCTTATAAGAGCTCACTTCTAAAAAATAAACAAAATTTGCGCTTTTAATAAGGATCAATGTAGATAACATGTCATTTTTAATCCATGATATCGCATAGAGGGAATCTTTTAAATTAGGCTTAGGGCATATAACACCGTGAAATTGTTTGTCTGATGATCTTTTTATAGATTCAGCCATGAAATCTACCGATTTGCCAAGGTTAAAATTCTCGTCTTGTAGTCGCAATGCAGCAACTGAAAAAGTCACCCCATCTTTATCCGAGGCAGTAAAATATTCGGACTGGAGACCACAAGCTTTCACATATTCAGGGGGAGTAGGAAAAGAAATTTCTATCCTTTCTTTCGCGTTTTCTTCTTCAGATACACCGTCAAAGTGTCCAAATGTGATTGGGTATACAGCCCACTCTGATGCATCAGTTCCCTGACATTCTTGAGAATTGCAAGTTAAACTTCCCTCTTTTTCAGAATTCCCTTGAGCTTCTCCTACAAATGCTGAAGCAAAAAATAATAATATTAATGTTGTAACCGATTTAAAATTCATATTATCCTCATGTTGTTAATTCAAAGTCCTATTTATAGCATTACCCAAAATTAAATGTCAATTTTAAACCTTGATCCAGCCTATTAAAAACCCTTCTAATTGCTTCGGATTTAACTAAAGTGTTAGCTTATGATGATTTTTATTCGTGCATAGATATGTAATGAGCCTGCTGCGAGACGCAGCAGGCTACTTTTACTGTTCTTTTGGTACTCCGTTTTCGAAGATGCCTTTAAAAGTACGACCATCGACGCTGGTGCATTCTCCTTCACCGTGTGGCAAGTTGTTTTTAAATTCACCTTTATAAACATCACCGATAGGGTATTTTTTTGTACCATTAACAATAAAGCCTTGTACAAATTGCCCTTCACAAACACCCCCTTCAGCTGGAAAAAGCTTACCTTGACCTTCGCGGATGCTTTGATGGAAATCACCTTCGTAGATAATTTTGTGGTCTGGGCCGTACAGTATTCCTCTTCCGTGCAACTTCCCCATTAGAAATACTCCTTCTGAAATATAGCCATATGTAGAGGTTAATTTCCCGAGACCAGTCATTTCTCCGTCTTGAAATTCCCCTTTATAATATCTCCGTTGTCAAGATAATATTTTCCTTGGCCATGACACTTGCCCAATTTATGTTCGCCGTCATAGATAATTTTACCGTTGGGGGCGTGATCTGTTCCATTGCCGTGCAATTTCCCGTTTAGAAATGTTCCTATGCAATAAAAACCATTTTGAAATGTTATTTTTCCTTGGCCAGTCATTTCATGTGCTTGAAATTGTCCTGTATAAACATCTCCGTTGTCAAAAAAACGTAGTCCTTGTCCATGCCGCGCGCCAAATATATAATCGCCTTTATAAATTAGTTTTCCAGTTTGATCAGTTTGTGTACCCGGTCCATATATTAATCCATTGATAAATTGGCCTTCATAAATAGATCCATTTTGAATAAGTTTGCCTGGTCCATTTGGCCTGGCATCTTCAAATTTTCCTATGTAGACAATCCCATTCTGATATTTCATAGTTCCCGCAACCATTGACCCGTGATCAAATAGACCGTCAAAAACATCACCTGTATTGAATCTAAATGTTCCTTGACCATGGCGCCTATCTTTTTGATAAGAACCTTGATAGATGATTAGTCCAAGTGAACTGACTTCCTTTCCAAAACCATTAAGTTTTCCAGCTTGAAAGTAGCCCTTAAAGGAAGAGTTGTTTGGCATTAATCTCTTTCCTGGCCCGTGCAGGTCTTTATCCAAAAAACTTCCTTTATAAACTGTGCCGTCAAGAAAAGTTGCTTTTCTTATCACGATGACTTTATTCTTTTCCCAAACTCCTTTATAAGTACTTCCCGCCTGAGAAGTTTCTTTACCTATTCCATGCTTTGATCCATTTTGAAATTGTCCCTTATAAAGAGTTCCTGATCGCGGTCTCTGGTCCCACTTGCCTTTGCCATGAAATTGTCCCTGGGAGAATTCACCTTTATAATAAGTGAAAGTAAAGAGATCAGTAATGTTTTGGAATTTATTATCGTGTGATCGGAGTGTGTTGATTACTTTATATTGACTAAACTTTATTTCGCCATATCCATGCAGCTTCCCATTGACATAGTCTCCTTCATGAGTTGCGCCAGTGAAAGCTGTATATTTTCCTTTCCCTTCGGGTTTTCCATCTCTAATACTTCCTTCGTACTCACCTAACTCCCATTTTATTTTCCCTTGCGTAGTGATAAATGGATCAACCGTGAAAAGTTTATTATAACAAGTCGATACCAGGGTAGAAATCCAATTTTGGGATTGCTCGTTTGTATTATTCAGAGAAGGCCTGTTGACATTGGAGCTATTATTAATAGTGCTTTGGGCGGACTCAATTGGGCTTTCCCCTCTTTTGGGTTTTTTAATAACGAGTTGTTCTTCGTTAAGATTTTCTGAGTAAGGCCTTTTTAAATTGTTAACGGG
>JACCVN010000395.1 GCA_013698165.1 Parachlamydiaceae bacterium
GTATATAAAGATAATCTATCGAAGAAAATAATGGAAGCGGCAGATCGTGCAAATATTTATTCTCTAGAAAAATCTTGAATATGCTAAAATAAAGGTTGATAGATGTAGATTTATAGTCAAGAGGTGATGCTTCATGGATCGTCATGTTGAAACATATTATAAGCGTTCTTCAGATGATGATATGGGTGGCAAATTCCATGAGGTGATCGCTCTACACGATTCTCCCGATATTTCATGGGAGAGTATACACAAGAGAGTGCCTTCCTTGCCAAGAGGGTGGTATGAATTATCACAGCTGCCGATCCGCGATCGCATTGAATTTTGTCGTGATTACTGGCTTTCGCAATTTCCTTATCATCCAAATCTTAGTGATTTTCTAGTCCGTTTTTTTGATTCATTAGATGACTTAGGGATATATATTACACAGCAGAAATGGGAAGACCCTTATCATGTTGAAATGATCTATAGTTTGTCTGGGGATAGTGGATATTACACCGGGAAGTTGCCTTCGGCAGAGAGTGATTTATTAAATTTGCAAAAGGAATTTCCGCAATATATTTTGCCAAAAGATTATTTAGCATTTTTGCAAATTCACGATGGATTTTGTAAAACTACAGATTGTACGGGGGTGATTCCCTGGAAAAAAATGAAAGATGAATATGATTTATTTCAGTTGATGCTTTTAGATGAGCCCAACCTTTCCACCTCGAAGGGAGCTCCTGTTGACCCGAAGAGTCTTATTCCATTTTATAAATCTTTTGGTGTACCTTTTTATCAATGTTTTTGGGGTGAGTGGTACCCACAACAGGAAATGGGTAATGTTTATTATTCCCATACAAGTAAAACAATTTCAGATGTTAGTTGCAGCGATACATCGTGCGAGTCTATGGCTTTCCCGACATTTATCGATTGGTTGATGTTTTATTTGGAAAGGGTGGAGTAGCTCTGAAATGTATCTTGTAGAAAATCTTTTTGATAGTCATGGCGAGCGACTTGGACTTGAGCTTGTTGCAGGTAGAGGCGGAATGGGCCGCCAGATCAAAGTTCCGGAAGCTCATCGACCAGGACTTAGCCTTTCCGGTTATTTGAAAAGTCACGCCGGTAAGCGCATACTTATTTTTGGAAAAGTAGAAATTGAATATCTTTATGATTTAGATCCTCAGGTTCGTATAGACCGTTTAAAGGCTTTGTTGGAAACAGATGTTCCGGCTGTCATTGTCGCTAGACGTTATCTCCCTCCAAAAGAACTTCAAAAACTTTGTGAAAAGTATAAAATTCCACTTTTTAGAGCTAAATTAACGACAATGAACTTGCTTAGTAAGTTGACTCTTCTGTTGACAGAAGAATTTGCTTCTAGTGTGAGTCTGCATGGAACTCTCGTTGAAGTTTTTGGGGTAGGAGTTTTGATTCAGGGAGATTCTTCAGTAGGAAAAAGTGAAGCTGCTTTAGGTTTGATAGAACGGGGGCATCGTTTAATTTCTGATGATGTGGTAAAAGTTAAAAAACGCGAAGGAACTTATCTTGAAGGTTCCGGAGCGGAGTTGACGCGTCATCATATGGAAATACGAGGAATAGGGATTATCAACGTTGCCAACCTTTATGGAGCAGTTTGTGTGCGTGACCATAAGAGTATAGACCTAGTAGTAAAATTAGAAGCTTGGGACGATCATAATTTTTATGATCGAGTAGGCTTAGATGAAAATGCCTATGATATTTTAGGTGTAAAAATCCCTAACCACATATTACCTGTGAAACCGGGAAGGGATGTTGTCCTATTGCTAGAAACTATTGCCTTAAACCACCGTTTAAAGGCAATGGGTTATAATTCTGCTAAAGAATTTAATTCCAAATTACTTGCCCTTATCTCAACAAAAAAAAGAAATAAAGCTAAGTGAAAGTTATCCGCCGCGTCAAAGTAAAAAATAGTATGGGCTTACATACTCGCCCTGCTACTGTCATTGTAAAAATGCTTCAAAATTGTAAATGTAATGTGCATTTCACATATAAACGTGAAACTGTCAATGCTAAAAGCTTGCTCAGTATTCTTATGTTGGCTGCCCAGCGAAATTCTAGAATAACTATCACAGCTGAAGGCATCGATGCCGAAGTGATTATAGAAAAGCTCTCTATGGCTTTTGAAGATGAATTTGGAGAACGCTTAGCATGATTGCAAAATTGCAAGAAATTCATTTGAAAGGAATGCCGCTTTCCCGTGGCGTTGCGATTGGACCTATCTTTTTTGTTGATATTCCAGAAGAGCCTATCCCTGAATATATTATAGCCTTAGAGGAAATTGAGGGGGAGGTCAACAGGTATAGAGCGGCTGTTGCAGAAGGAATGTCGGAGATTCAGCGTTTGCAAACTGACCTTATGAGCGAACAAAATCTCGAAGGGGCTGCAATCCTGGATGCCCACCTGTATATCTTGCAAGATCCATTGATGGTAGGTGAAGTTGAGAACGAAATTCGTCGCATAGGCATGAATGCGGAATATGTTTTCGACAGGATGATGAAGCAATATCTAACTAAGTTTAATGCGATAAAAGATCCGTTCTTTCTCGACCGCTTAAAAGACATTAAGGATGTTTCCCGAAGGCTTTTAGGCTGCTTGCGTAAAGATGTACGTTCTTATTTCCAGGAAATTCCTCCTCAAGCGATTGTTTTTATCCGCGAGCTTTCACCCTCAAATGTTGTTGATGCATGTGCGCATTCGGTGGCGGCTTTTGTTACTCAGGGCGGGGGCGCTGCCTCCCATGCTGCTATTGTTTCAAAAGCAAAATGCATTCCCCTGGTGACAAGTATAGATTTCAATCATATCGATTTCCCTCTTGAGGGAATTGTTGTTATCGATGGCGAAACCGGTGATGTTATTATCAATCCTGATTCAGAGACCATCAGGGTGTATTCTCAGCGTATAGAAGACTCTAAGAAAGCGCTTAAGCAACTTGAATCAGAGGTAACATTCAAAACAGAAACCTATGATGGTCATAGGGTCCAGTTGTCGGCAAACATTTCTCTAATTGATGAGGTAGAAACCCTTCATAAGCAAGGGGGATCCGCTGTCGGGTTATTTCGTTCCGAGTATATTTTTCTTTCCGATGAGGATCTTCCTAATGAGGAAAAGCAGTTTCAAACCTATCGACAGATCATTCAGGAAATGAGAGGACTGCCCATAGTCATCCGAGTTTTTGATTTGGGGGGCGATAAGTATATGCTTGGGCAAAGGATGATGTATGAAAGCAATCCATTTTTAGGTTGCCGGGCGATACGTTTTTTATTGCGTGAGAGAAGATTTTTTAAGGCTCAGTTAAAAGCAATATTGCGCGCTCGAGCCTATGGCGACCTTAGTATCATGTTTCCGATGGTCTCGACGCTGAGAGAGCTTCAAGAGGCAAAGGCTTTGCTGAAAGAAGCCCAGCTAGAATTGCAACTTTGCCATGGGTTGCGCCCTGATCCAGTACGTATTGGATGTATGATCGAAGTGCCTTCAGCAGCGGTCATCGCAGATATTCTCGCCAAAGAGTGCGATTTTCTCTCTATCGGGACTAACGATCTAGTGCAATACAGCTTGGCAGTGGATAGGGGCAATCACACTTTAAATGATCTTTACACCCCTGCAGATCCAAGCATCATCCGTCTCATCAAACATATCGTTGACGCTGCAAATAGAGAAGGAATCCCCGTTTCTGTATGCGGAGAGGTTGCTGCAGATTATCGTTTTACAGCTTTACTCCTTGGCTTAGGAGTTCAAGAACTTTCCGTTTCCATTTGCCATATGGCAGAAATAAAAGCTGCTATCCGCAGCTGCAGCATCATTGACGCGGTACAATTCGCTGATCGTGTTTTGTTGTGCAAGACCTCAGAAGAAGTCGAGCAGTTCTTAACAAACCGCAAGCCTTTAAACTGATAGAGTGAGAAAGGCAAAAAAAAAGTGTACATTTTGCAATGTAC
The DNA here is from genome assembly GCA_013698165.1 of Parachlamydiaceae bacterium. Lineage (GTDB taxonomy): Bacteria > Chlamydiota > Chlamydiia > Chlamydiales > Parachlamydiaceae > JACCVN01. The sequence goes on from JACCVN010000395.1 coordinate 3,951, forward strand.
ACTAAAAAGGTCGCGGGAGACGGGGCTCGAACCCGCAACTTCCGGCGTGACAAGCCGGTGCTCTAACCAATTGAACTACTCCCGCTAGAGAGTTTAGGGATGGGCGCAACAGGACTCGAACCTATGACCGCCTGTGTGTAAGACAGGAGCTCTACCAACTGAGCTATACGCCCTTGAACATGGTTTGAATTCTACAGATTTAGGTAATTCAATTCAAGGAGAAATGGTATATTCACTCTTTGTGACACAATTTTAATGAGTTGCGAAGAAGATGGGGGGATAATTTTGATAGACTATTTGCCGAATTCCCTTCCTTTTTTTGATAAGATTTGTTATACTATGTCTTTTCAACCTTTGGACAATGGAGAGTAATGCACAGCTCGCATGTATCGGCAAAATCATTTGGTTCTCAAGTATTAATCTATCTTGCAATGGCATTGGGAGCTTTCCTTGTCGCTGTGTCTATAGATTTATTTTTGCTGCCTAATAGTTTGATTGATGGAGGCACCATTGGTATAGCCATGATTTTAGCCAACTTATTTGGCAAAAATTTAACCGGTATTTTCGCCCTGCTGCTTAACTTACCATTTTTGTATCTTGCTTATCGATCCATTGGCAAAGCATTTGTTCTGCATGCACTATTTTCCAACGTTCTTTTTTTATTTTTCAGTTATCTTTTGCATCATTATTTCCCTTATCCTTTTATTGGGGAATCTCTTGAAATTGTTGTGATTGGCGGTGCTATTCTAGGAATGGGTGTAGGGCTTATCATTCGTTATGGCGGTTGCTTGGATGGTACAGAAATTTTGGGGATTATTATTAATCGAAGAACTGGAATTACTGTTGGTCAAGTTGTATTAGTCTGCAATATTTTCGTTTTTGGGGCTTGCGGGCTTGTTTTTCAGGATTGGCATCCTCCTTTACTTTCCTTGATCATGTATATGGTCGTTATCAAAGTCATGGATGCTGTGGTAGTCGGCCTTGATGAGACAAAGTCTGTTTTGATCATCTCTACGGAATCCAGAGCTATCGCTGAAGCGATTGTGCATGAACTTGGCCTAGGCTTAACAGTGATGTATGGCAGGGGTGGTTTTTCTGGCGATGCCCGTGAGATCCTTTATGTCATTGCCGAAAGATTGCAGCTCGCTGACCTTAAAGAGATTATCTATCGAGAAGATCCATCAGCTTTTATTGCTATTGAAAATCTGCATGAAGTGGCTAACGGCAAGCAAGGTTATCGGACCCCTAAGAAAAAGAATCGCATAGGCAGCCTTTTTTCTTCTGTTCTCGCTCCCGCTCAAAAATAAATTGAAATATGTGGCGTAAGATGCATGAAACTACGCCCACTATTTTTACGCATAAATGTTACGGAAGATCGCCATAGGCAAACACACTGTTTATATGCTGTCGCCGCATTCGCGGCTTTTATTTTGTGTTGATCATACCACTGGCTTACGCCAGTGGCTATATGCTGCCGCCGCATTCGCGGCTATCGGACACATAAAATTGAAAAAATTAACTCAACATAGCTGAATCTGAGAAATTAGGCAACGCGAAAGCTTTTGGCGTTGAGCTCATTTAAAAGGCCCTGTATTTCGCTGCTTACAATGTTTAATTTATTCTGTACCCATAGTTTGCCCCGATTCGAGGCTTCCCTAGAATGTTGATTTGACGTGTAAAGTTTAGCCATTTAAACTGTCAAATTTTGTTCTTCAAAACTATGTGGATTTTGCCGAATGGGCTAATTGTAATGCATTATGCCCTGAATGCGGCTAATTGTTATGCATTATGCCCCGAATTGCCTCGAATGGGGCTAATTGTGTAAAGCCCATAGTGTAGTTACTCAACCGCTTCGCGGTGTTTATCTCCTAATAACGCAAAAAAAAAGAAACCTCGAAAACCAAAAGGCTTTCGAGGTTTTAATTCTCGCA
>JACCVN010000401.1 GCA_013698165.1 Parachlamydiaceae bacterium
GCAATAGCTATCAAATTGCAGATCTGGCTATTGTAGCCGGCAGTTATACAGAAAAAGTTGGTGGTCACAATATCCTTGAGCCTTTGTGGTTTGGGGTTCCAACAATTTTCGGCCCCCATATGCATTCGCAACCTGAAATTGTAGAGATCGTTTCTAGTCATTCCGCAGGGGTGATGGTCCCACTAGAAGAGCTGGAATCTGTATTAAGCACCCTGCTGGGAGGGGGCCAAGACGCGGTCAACCTGCGCCAAAACGGCCTCGACCTGATTGCCAGCATGCGCGGATCGAGTAACCGTACTCTGGCAGCGTTGAACAGAAGAGCCGATCGTACGAATAATACATAACCTTCGCTTGAATACCTTGCAACAAGCTATAGAGAAAGATCCATTTTCGTGGATTAACAACAAAAAAGGAAGAACCCTTTCAACTCAATGCAAAAGCCGCCCTATAGCCGTCGAATGCGGAGCAACGTATAGCTACAGACGTAAGTCTGTGGGGATGAACAACACAAAACAAAAGCCTCGAATGGGCGACAGCTTGCTGTCGCCGCATTTATCCTACCGACATACATGCTCCCGCCTATTCGAACCAAGTTAGTTCTTGCAGGTGTTTTCCACAAGGGCTATACAGTTTGTACCTAATTCAAATTTATTATGACCAAAAATGAGGTGTTTGTTTTCATCAATATATTTTACACACTGGTTTAAAAAATTAAATTTTGCGGATGGGCAATATTGTTTAAAACGGTTATCATAAGCTCCACATAATTGATTCTTTAGAAACTCTCCACATCCGTCATTTATATTGATATTCACTTTTGGATATTTTACTTTAAATAGACCATAGTCTAAACAAGCTTTAATTTTGTCTGAAACTAAGGGGTAAATTGCCTTTTTAGGTGGAACAACGTCAACGGCGGGGATAAAGTTAAAATGATTATAAGTCAATACTACACCAAGAGCAGTTATTGCTGCTACTCCTAATCCTAATATACATTGATTGGTAGTCCAATTTCCTGGCCATATTTTTGAGGGTGTTGATGAGGTCGTATTTGCTGCTGAGGGATTCTGATTTACAAAATTTTCTCGGTTTGCTGGCTCATCGTTGTTTTCCTGAAGTTTACTCTTTAAAAGCTTTGAAGGAGGATTGTCTTTTGCCAACCCCAACGCCTTGACAACAGCCAATTCGAATAGGGCGATGATTTGCCCAATGACCGGCGTGATTAATAGTGCTGCCATAACCACCTGCACAATTCGTTGACCTAATTTACCATCAGAATTTACTGCTTTGCAGTGGCCCACAAACATTTGATAATTTAAAGCGTTTGGTACTGTATAATAATTACTTTCTAACATTTTTATTCCTTTTTTTGTTATAAAATTTATCTGTGATATTCGATTAGAAATATATTTTAAACAGGTGAAGTATTTAAATCAATATGTTTTTAATTGCTTGTAAGAGCAACATGAAAATGCCTTACACCCTAAACCTTAATAAACTGTTTATTTTTTTGTGTATAAACCATTATAGGGGTCCTTTCTGCAGTAACTGTGTATCCTTGCATTTTTAAGTTGTCAGAATAAAGTTTGATCAATGCATTTGTGTTTTCAACATCAGTAAAAGGTTGAGCTGGGCCGTCTCCACATTTCTCGACAATTTTAAGCTCTAATAGCAATTTTATGTTGTTCATCGTAGCTCGGGAGGGATTATCAAACATTCCAGGTGTGTAAAGATTAAAAGGGGATGGGAACAGATGAATATTTAGTTCTTGGCCCGTTGCCTTTTTTTTTGATCTTATTGAAAGGACTTCTAATTTAGTGTAATTCGCATAATTAAATATGTGTTTCCCAAGAACTTTATCATTTTCATTTTTGACATCCTGCGAAATTTGAAAGTGTTTTTCGTAGGTGATTATACGATTTATAGAGGGGTAGCTTGGCTCCATTCTTTCTCTTTTGTAAAAAAATAATTTATCAAAAAAACTGTGATTAAAGATGATTAATCATATACTCGACATAGCTCAACGGCGAGAGCTTTCGCACTGCCCAAATTCTCAGATTCAGCTATGTCGAGTAAATGTCCCTGAAATGGGTTCAGTCTATTAAGACTGAACCTTCATCCATGGGAATAGAAGGACGTCGCGGATAGAGTACTCGCCAAGCAAGACCATAGTTAGCCGATCAATACCGATTCCGAGTCCGCCTGTTGGTGG
>JACCVN010000557.1 GCA_013698165.1 Parachlamydiaceae bacterium
ACTTTCTACTCCACGCATTTTCTGACTTTTTTTTGGATAGCACCTATTTCTGAATGAAAGCATAATTACCAAAAAAAAGTTGGTTCACAGTAGCCTCCAATATTTTTAGCATCAGCGTAATCAAAATTTATGTACACAAAAAAAATGGAGATCTCAATCAGAAATGTTATCCAGTTGGCTCACTACCGGTATGCACTCTTCAGCACATTTATGTATCTCGTAGGTGAAAATCACTCCCAAATTCTACCTTAACAATGTACTAGGGCAGTATATATTGTATTTCGGCATAGCATGGGGATCTCCTCTTTTGTCTTTTAGTGAAAGGAAGTTTTGAAGCGTTGAACAAAAGGACAGCCTTCACAGCTAGCCTCAAAGTGTACGCAGAAATCATGGTGCAATTGGTATGCGCCTTGCTCGATATCAGCTTTATTCAAGATTTTACCTTTAGGAGTGTTGCCAAAAAAGCGATGAGCTAAGTATTTTGCTTTACCAGTCTTTGATGCGGGAAGAGAATTATAAAAGCCTTTGAAAGCTTCAAGTTCCAGGTAATCACAGTTATCAAGTTCCCCTTGCAGCAACGGCAAAAAGGTATTGATCACAATTTCACGTTTAAGATCATCGCCGATTAAAGTTAATGTTTCAGTTCTTTTTTCGTTTTCAAAAAGAAAATGAGAATTCCAATAATCATCCTTGTAGTTTGGGATGAGGAATAGAAAAGACTCAAGTAAAGGCTTCCACTTTCCTACTCGATTGTATTCACGCCAGTTTTGTTTCCATAAAGCTGTTAGATGCAATAAAATAGCCTTAATCGAATTGTCAAAATGCATTTTGGCAAGATAAACAAGTCTCCTCACTGGATGATTGAGCGGGCGTATCTGATTCAAAGAAAGTTGAACGCTAGAAGCATTTTCAAATTTGTCTGCTTGAAGTTTTAAATGCTGATAGAGATCACTTTTTCCCCATATTCTTGCAAAGTGATCTTTGAAAAATCCGCATTTTGACATTAGCCATGCTAGGGCGCTTTCTTCATCGATAAAATTTTCTTTGTCTATTTCAAGGAATAGTTCTAAGAATCTTTCCGCATTATTTTTATATCCAAGCGCCATGGCAATTCCTGCACCAGCTTGTAGTAGAGGCTCAGCTACGCGCACATTCATGTACTGGCTTTTTTGTTCAAGACGCCAGTCTGCGGCTTTCTGAAAAAAAACTCCAATACGTGTATCTGGAAGACCTTTAAAAAGCTCTTGTGCGCATTTGCCGCTGCCGATAAATTTTTTGTAGGGGTAAAGCTCAAGATCGATAAGCTGCACGATGCGCGCTAAAGGGATTGTTAAAAATGATTCTAGATGTAATGTCAATATCGATTTGTTTGCTGAACTGACAATCGGTATTGGTTGACGCGGCTTCCACAGAGAGACATGCAAAACAACTTGATTATACCGTTCATCGTTATGATGATGGTGGTGATACCAAGAATCGTCATTCAGATGGATCTCTACATCGCCATAGGATTCTCTCTGGCCCACACGGATATGCGCTTTACGAAAATCTGGTCCCGCTTCAATATTCCAAATACCTGGAGAGATGACTTCAATAGCTTCACCTTCTGAAGAAGTTAAGTTTTTGACATACTTTTGCTCCATCCAAAGCGCTTGGATGTGCCTTTCTGTTAGAAAGTGATAGGCATGCTTTTTTTCGGCGACTGCATCAATAGGATTTTCGATAAGCCGACGATAAGGATTTTCCATGCATAACCTTTTTTATTTGACTTTGAAAAACAATTAATAAAATGGCATTCTTACAATCGGAAGTTTTTTTATCCAAGGAAATATTGTGGAAAGATCAGATGTTTATGATGTCGCCCCGGTAGATTTTCTTCCTACGGTGGAAGTTGCTGCGTGTTATATAGAAATCGATTCCAAATTGCTTCTATTGCAACGAGGAAAGGTGAATTTTGAGCCGGGTCTATGGGGTGTTCCTGCAGGTAAATTAGAAAAGGGGGAATCGCCAGATGCGGCAGCTAGACGAGAGCTTTTTGAGGAAACCGGCATTAAAATCGACCATGACTCGCAGATTAAATTTTTTGGATCTTTATATATACGTAAGCCATTTGTCGATTTTATCTATCATCTGTTTAGGATCGAATTTAAACAGATGCCATCTGTAGTTTTGTCAAAAGAGCATAGTGATTTTAAATGGGTTGCTTCTCATGAACGTCAAGACCTCCCGTTAATGTCTGGCGCAGAGGAAGCCCTGCAAAGATACCGTTGTTTGACAAGCCATTAGTTCGAGGTCGGTGGAAATTTTATTGTCTATTCGGTTTGTTGGAGTGCAATTTTATTGTTTTTGAAGTATAGAATTGAAGGGAATAAATGAGTTCAATCCAACTTTTTTATACTGCCCTTAGCTCAATCTGAGAATTTGGGCAACGCGAAAGTTCTCGCGGTTGAGCTCATTTAAAAGGCCCTGTATTATACAATACAGGGTCTTTTAAATGAGCTCACCCCCGAGGCTTTGGCGCAGCCGAAATTTCTCAGATTGAGCTAAGAGCAGTATATAATCAGCTGTTGAAATAAAATTTGCGAAGAGATAACTTCATAACAACTTTCTTGACAAATATTGGAGATCGCTAATGCGCAAATCTGTCGTGACCATCCTGATCTGTAGCGTGGGGGCTCTATCGTTTGTTGCAGCTGCCAATTGGGTTGAGTTAAAAGATGCCTATCATCGGACAATGAACAAGCCATCACCCGCACAAACTGCCAACCTTCAACGCGCCGAGATGCTCTTTGATCAAGGCGATTTGGATTATGCTTTAGCAATTATCCATGATAATGAAGAGGCCTTAGAATACCATTCAGAAAATGGAAAAAGGTGGGTCGATTTATTAACTCGCATTAGCAGCTCTTCAGATAATGCTCCTCAATTGCTTGTATTGTACGAAAATTTTCCCCAAGCAATTGAGTCCAATGAAAAAATGAGCATGATGGTAGCTAACCAACTCGTCATAGCCGGACGGGCCAACGATTATGAATTATTGAGAGAGAAATGGAAGGGCCGGGAGAAGCGTAAACAGGATTGGCTTGTTCTTGATGCAGATTATCTCATTCTTAGCCATGAACATCCTGAAGCCGTCAAACTGCTGAGTTCACAAACCTTTGATGGCCCTGACGATACCGGTAGATTGGTTAGGCTCGCCCTGCTAAGTATTCCCGGAAACACCAATGCCGCATGGGATTACCTGAGCGCCGCAAACGCCAAAGATCCGAAAAATCCTGACATCCACACTTATCGCGCCGGTCTCTTAGAGTCTGCAGGCAAGACCCCACTTGCTCTTGCTGAATACACAACAGCTGTGCAAACTGAACCTAACAATGTTTTTCTAAAAGATCAGCTCGCAGAATTTTATCTGCGCAACAGTGATTACTATCAAGCGATGACTATTTGGCTCGAATCATATAAAGAAACTTCTTATGAGCCTCTCTTGGTCAAAGCTCTTTTTTGGAATCATGTGATCACTCCCATTCAATATGATTGGAGATCCCTGAGTGTTCCCAAGGGTAATCTGCAGCTTTTCATTAATTATTTAATGGACCTTCCTCAGTCAACGTTTTGGGATGAAAATCTCTTTAACCGCATTCAGGGAGGCCAACGCTTTTTGTTGTCTCAACAATATAGCGTCTGGCTAAGACTGCTCCAAGACCTTAGAGAAGGGAAAGAAAAGGAAGCTGACTATCTCTTTCAATTCAATCCATTGAAAACATCTGCCTGGGGAAAAAACCTTGCGCAGGCTTTCCAACGCATCCTTCTCTTTCGTAAATATGGGACTCTCAATCTCGAAGCCTTAAATAATCCTTTAGAGCACGAGCCTCTAAAAGTCAAAGATCATAACATTGCTCGAAATGCCGAGCAGAATTTTTTCACAGAGCTTGAACTATTAGCCTCCCAATCATCTGAGAATGGGAAAACTCCTGTTCCTGCAGACATCCGAGCACTATTGAATAGCCCGGAAGCTTTTAGCGCTGCGTTGCTTGCTGCCGGCTGGTTTGAGGCGGCCTTGCAACTTAATAGATCGGATGTGCTCGCCAATGACTTGCCGGATTGGGTTGCGGTAAAAATGACCTTAGCTCTAAGGGCTAATCGGAATGATGAAACAGCCATGGCCTATGCGGTCATTCAAAAACCTTCAAATGAGCTTTCCCAATCTATTTCTGATCTTCTAGCCCTCAATTTGAATACTGGCAGCGTTATCGAAAAACTCCAAAAATATGC
>JACCVN010000558.1 GCA_013698165.1 Parachlamydiaceae bacterium
CCATGATAAATGCATCACGTCGGCGATAGCTAGGGCGCCATTTTTAACAATTGATTCAAGCTGGATTCTAGCTAATGGCTAGAATAGCCACCTCAGGAAAGTTGATGATCGGGGGTGCCATATCTGCTGATCGTTATAGTACCTTCACGGATGTCAAAGCATTCCAACTTGGAGGTGTGGGCACGTTCGACCAAGTTGTCATAAGAATGCTTTATCTGCACACCTTTTAGTACCGGCAATAAACCCTAGTAGTCATGGCGATTCCAACATTATGTGGACGATGGATGCGCAACAGTTTATTTGCTTCATCATAGGAACTGTTGAGCATAGGATAAGCTTTGGTACGTTAAAGAGAGAGCCTTAGTAATAAAGTGCATGTAGGTCACATGCAATCTAGCTTCTTGGGGCTTTCTGCTTAACATTTAAGAAAATGAAGGGAGTCTTTTTTTTGGATGAAGAGAAAAGTGAGCGATGTCTATGTAGTTGTCACTCCTGTGAACAGGATGAAAATGCGAATCATTGTTCTGGTGCCCTAGGACGATGAACTACTAACCCTAGTATTTGAACGCGAGATCATCACTCTCAAAAAGTAAAAAGTGGGGCAAGCTGGGCTTGAACCAGCGACCAGCGGGTTATGAGGGCGGTCGCCTTTCATATTTACCATCCAACCGCTATAAGTAAAATGATAAAGGTTTATACCTAAAATGCTACTGGATTTTATGGGATTTTGAAGGTGCAATGGGTAAGTCATTGCACCGCTAGTGCACCACAACTTAAAATGTTTCAGGCATATGAATAATCTCAAATAGTTTGCTACTATTTAATCCTATTTAGTTGTTGACAACTATTTATTCATTAGTTACGATTAAACTTATTTTAACGGGGTTTATTTATATGTATAAATATTTTATATTTTTTGTTTTATTATCTAGTGCTTCGGTTTTTACTGCAGAAGAAACTCAAGTGCTTCCTACAAATGAGGAAGAGAGTTTTACATACTGTATAAATGAAAATCTGAAAAATGACACAAGCGATTGGATAACATTTCCTATTACCTTTGGATTTTTTGATATAGAAACAGGGGTTGACAATGCAGAAAAAGTAACAGTATCTCTTCCCTCAGAGCCAAAATTTATACAAGCAAATGGAATGCAATCTCCTCATATCACTGTCACAGATCAAGACGGAATGAGCTTTAATATCGCTCGCATGGAAATTCCTGAAGATGGTTTTAACCTTAAGCAATCCGTAAATTTTCTAGCTGAATCCATCTCAAAATCCTCTTCTAAGAAACTTATAGGCTGGGGTTGGCCTGAACCTAATCCGAATGATTCAGTCTATTTTATGATGTGGGCGGAAGGAGATAAGATGATTAGATTAACTATGGTTAAAAGCACCCATTTAGTCTATTTTTTAGAAACCAGTATTTGTAATGAAATTTATCGGAATTTTGATTGGGAATCCATGGAAACAGATACTGTATCTTTTGATACGATCATGAGAGATTCTTTAAAAACAAACACTTTTACTAGATCTTTTGTTATTGAACAATAATTTCATTATTTGTGATGGGGTCAGGACTTGATCCTATCATGGATAAATTTAGCATCAAAAATTCATGCGAATTTACTAAACGAACCCATTTGCAAGAAGATTTAATAATTCTCTTTTCTAATTTTTTGGAGCTCCTTTAGCTGATGCGATGCCCTATAGAAGTTCTTTTCAATATTTGCTTCATGCCGTGAAAAATTTTGAAGGCAATCACCCTCTCTCCCTTGAAAAAAGCTTTCAAGACTTTTACCATTCCATTCGTTTGATAAGCCCTTATGAAATAATGACGATTCTGCTTTGAATGGCTCTTCTTTGTCGCCAAGCAAGGCAAGCGATTTTTTCGACTAATAAAGCTTCCATAGTAACTTCTGGCTGAAATGTCTCAATAAGATTTTGACGAAATGCCTGATATTCTGACAATTTTTCCCCGAAACCACAAAATTTGAGAGTATCCCATGTTTTATAGCATTCTTACTTGCGTGATTTGCCTTCTTTATCATAAAGGAAAATCGTTTGCCCATCGTTACCTCTCAGCATGACATGATAAATTGCTCCTGGAATGTGATAGCGTTGTTTACGTGCGATTGTACTACCTTTGTAAATCGCGAAAAGAAAAATCTAAGATTTTTGGGACTTTAGCGCAATTCATTTTTTTATGCAGGCCTGACCCCAATCATTGACAATGTATCACTAAAATGATACAATCATAATAAAGAGAAAGCTATGAAACGACGAATAGCCTATGAGGGAAGCGAGTTCACAATTGAATGGTATTGTGACAGTAAAGGATATAGCCAAGCTTTCGATTACTTTGAGGAACAACCTAAAGATAAACAGCGTAAGCTTCTTAATCTTTTTCGCTTAATGGGAGAACAAGGCAAGATTTTCGATGAGACAAAGTTTAGAAATGAAGGGGATGGAATTTATGCTTTCAAGCCACAACCTGATCGTT
>JACCVN010000440.1 GCA_013698165.1 Parachlamydiaceae bacterium
TAAACTGCTTATTGAGAGATGCAGCAGGCCATATGTAAATCGCCAGATTGATGGCAAGAATGTGCTTATTCACAAATCTAAACTCTTAAATTATAGATGCTTATTCCTTAACTTAACGACATTGGGCTACAGGCCCATACCCCCATCCGAGGCAATTGCATAAGTGCCAATAATATTTTTAAACATTTTTTTGTAAGAATATAATTTGTTTTGTTTTATCAATAAAGCATATCAAAGTTTTCTTTATTGAAATCTAATTTAAGCATTACTTAAAAATATTTATTGGCACTTATGCAATTGCCTCATCCGGGGGTGTTTGTTGTTCGTAACTCAATACTTAAAAACCGTATACTATCATATGACTTGAAAATTTAAAAATGCTTAGATTCATGTGAATTTAAATCTTAAAAAAAGCTACAAAAACAACACCCTAGCTACGGGTAAGCAAAAAAAAGCCCTCATAACCCTGACAAGGGTTCATCTTTTTTAAAACACGTTTAGGGTTTGATAAAATGGGTAATGATAAGGCTTACGCTATATGCTGCCGCCGCATTGGTGGCTTAGGAGGAATGATCTTTTTGCCTTTGCTCCATTACGTAAAAAAGGCATAAAATCCAAAAGTCGAGTCTCTGGCCTCTTTGGTAGTTTATTTGCCATTTACGGTACCCAAAAACCGAATCAAATGAAAATTGCCGCTTTGAGTTCATCTTAAAGCGGCAATTTATGTTTAACGAAGGCTCTTTCTACTAGATTTCAATTTCTTGAACTCTGCCTTGATCTTTGCTTTGACCTTCCAGCGCTTTATGTAGACTATCTGCTTTTAGGGCATAAATTGATAACATCGATCCAGTTAGAGTCTTGAGAACTGTATAACTTTGCTTTTTTGCTAAGTTGCTCTCAGGATTTTCTTCCAACATTTCTTCATTTAGACGAAGGGTCTCCAAAGTTTCAGCGAAGACCTCAGTCATTACCTCAGCAATCGCTTCATTTTTTAGCTTTTGAACAGAATCCTTTTTCCCCTGGGCTTCATTAGATTTCTCTATTAATGAATCCAAATTGTTGAGGATCGTATTGTGCTGAGCTCTTTTGGCTTCTTCTTTTTCTTTGTTTAACTTGTCTAAGAATTTATAAGTACTTTCATTTATTAACTTTTCATCAATGATTTTTTCTTTCGTTTTTTCTAAATCTTGTACCAAGCTAGCAAAATTTGAAACCATTTTACATCCAATGGCAGGAAGACCGAAGTACATCAAGCTTGGAATAACATTATAGATAGAGCTTCCACAAGCTGCCAAAGTACTATTTGCAACCGGCATACACTGCCCTGCAACTGGAGAGAAAGAATAAGCTGTAAGGGCACCAAAACCAACTAACCCGTAAAAAGCTGCTGTTGCTGCACCTTGGAGGTTGACATAATCCTTCAATACAATACTGGTTTGTTCAACTTTCTTTTGAAGATTCATTAAATTTTCATCCAGAAGTGCGTTATTTTCTGCTAGCGATTTAATGATTTTAATACGGTCCTCTGAAATTTTTTCCAATTCTTCGCTAGTTTTTCTAAGACCATTCGTACTCTCATTTATCCCATTTTTCGCTTCTTCAAGTTCATTTTGATTTTGAATTTCCATCTTTCGTAAGCCAATGAATTGATTACACTGAGCTTGTATTTTTTCAAACCAAGCAGCGCTTTCAGCTGGACAATTAGCCACATAGTTATCAAGAACATTACTGATAAATTTAATATCTTTTTCCCTTATAGACATTCTTTGATCAATATTGCTACCATGCAATTCCATTTGCATATCATTAAAAATCGATTTCACCATGGGCAAACCTTGTTCCTTGAAAGAAACATTTTCCCCTACTTGCATCTTTTGAGTTGTGGACCCTACTAAATTAAACTCCATACTAAACCTCTATTTATATTCAAATTTAAATTTTAAACCTTTATAAAATACAGCATAAAGATTAAGCTAAACCAGCTGTAAATGTTTTATTATGTCTACAATACTAAAATTAGGCTTTAGTGCCAACTAATAGACACACAAACTCATCAACTTGCAAAAAAACAAAGAAGGACAGTAGCTAAACATTTATTTAATTAAAAAAAAAGAAAATTATTAATCTCAACAACATGAATTTCCTAATATCCTAAATCCTGCCCATCTTGCCACTTGCGATCCTGTCTATCCTGCCTGCTGTTCTTTGTTCGGGCGTGTTGATGCGTTGCAGATGTCTATTGTTGACGCGTTGCGATTAACGCGTTTGTGAATGCCTGCGACCCTTTGTTAGATTCTGACACGTATAGGTGATGGGTTAAGATCGCCATCATCGCTATCGTAATCGGAAGCTTGAGGATCATCAAGATCGAAGGAAATTTCTTTTCTAAGACGGAAGATACCGTAACAGTTTAAGATAAGTAGAAACCCGGCTGCAAGCATCATAACAGATTGTGCCTGAGTGGGATCTACGAAAGAAAATAGACTTAAAGCCACAAGAGCATAGCCGTAATAAACCCTTTTACCGAAGCGAGGGGAAATGTACTCGGCGCATTTGATACCCACACAAAAATAAGCATTAATGGTTGAATACCCTAGCAAGAACAAGAAAAACGGCATGAAATAATGCATGAAAGGGAAGTATTGGCTTAGCACAGTTTGCACTAGCATTGACGTAGGCATTGGCTCTTTCCATACTCCCGAGACTAAAATTAACATTACGCTGGTTGTACAAATCATAAAAGTATCTAAAAAGATATCGAAAATCACTAAAGAGGCTTGCTTTTGAGGCTGCGTTGAAGAGCTTTCGCTATGGATAACCGAGGCGTAACCGATAGCAATATCGCCTGTATAGCACCCGCGTCTGATCCCCTCAGAAATTGTCTTCATTAAGCTGGCCCCCACCAATCCGCCGCTTATAGCCGTTCCGGTAAAGGCTTCGTAAAAGACTTCGCTCAAAGCTGCAGGGATAGCTCCCAAGTTATTGATTAGCACCCAAAATCCCATCCCCAAATAAAGCACAACGAAGAGAGGGATAATGGCGCTTGAAATGTTACCTACACGCTGGACTCCTCCGCTCGCTGCATAGAAGATCATTCCAATAAAAATGGCACAAATTAAAAGTTCATTACCACCAAGGTTAGTAGAAATTGAAACCGCCACAGTCCTAAATTGATAGATTTCAACACCGTAAATACATAAAAGACCTGCTACGATTACAGGAATGGCCGGAGTTTTAAATGCTTTTTGCAGAAAATACATCGGGCCGCCATTATAACCGCCGGTCACTTCATTTTTTACACGGTAGCGCATCCCCAAATAAACTTCAGAATATTTCAGAATCATGCCAACAATTGCAGTAACCCAGATCCAAAAAAGAGCTCCTGGACCGCCGAGTTGAACCGCTGTGCAGATTCCGACAATATTGCCAACTCCGACAC
>JACCVN010000443.1 GCA_013698165.1 Parachlamydiaceae bacterium
AACATATTGCAACGCACACCTAGATATCACTGTTTTGGAATGCATGAGTGGGCGATGGTCTATAAACTTTCACCGGAAGATATTAGGCATAAAGGCCATCGGTTGCGCTTAAAACCAGAGGATTTGGCCAAATTTGTTGAAAGCCAGACGGTTTGCTGCTCACACTATGATGCCTATCGATTTTTTACTGATGAAGCGAAGCCATTGAATATCTTAAATCCCACAATTGAAACACGTCAGCAGATGGAGCAAGGAGGTTGCCTTCACGCTAACATGGACATTTATAAATGGGCAACAAAGCTTTGGCCTTGGATTGGATCCGATTTCATAGCAAAGGCATTTTTTCTTGCGCTATCAGGCCGGGAACTAGACATGCGCGCTAGCCCTTACGATCTAAGAGAACTGGGTTACGAACCTCTATGTATTGAAACCGAAGAAGGAAGAAAGCAATACCAGATCGAACAGCAAGAACTGACAGAGCGCTCTACACCATTGCGTAAAGAACTGGAAGCAATTTGCAGGCGTTTAGCAACTCAATTTTAAAAGTAACTTTGTTTGCTGAATCAGTAATAGACTTCCGTTAATTAAATTTTAATTTCGCCGTTGTGGATTCCCGCAAGGTGCGGCAATTGACGAATAATTTCTGAGCCACTGTCTCGGCTTTAGTCTTTTAATGTTCTTACATGATTGTAAAAAAATTGACTTTAAGGCAAAACATTCTTTATCGCAAAGATGAGTTATCAGTGGTTCCAAAAGGACTAATTCACAAATTCTCCAATTTAATATTTTTATATGGACATGATCAACTATGACAACTCACCTTTCAAACCATAGGAACCGATCATTTGAGAATCAATCAAACATGCATCCATTTCCTTTTTCGTGCATAGAAGAAGATCGCTTTGCGCAGCTTTTGATTAAATCTGGAAAGATCGATTTGAATGGAGTAATTACCGAGAAAGGTCGAAAAGCGCTTGAGCAATGTCAGTTTAAATTAGACTCTGAGGCTATCGAAGGCATTAAAAGGCTTTTTAAAGACAAAATTTGGGTAAAAGGTCATTGCAATCCCCCTTTAAATGTCAAAACGTCCATGAAAAAAATCGCACGTTCTGTTGACGCGGCAGTCAGTTCCGGCAAACAAACAGAGTTTATTTTAAATGGTGGTAGCCTTTGGAGTTGTTTAAAACCAACAATCTTACAAATTCTTGAAACCTGGGCTTTTGAAGAGATCAATGAATTGTCTTCCATGAACACCTCTGCTCAGGAAATTCACAACACAACGACCTCTATTTTTAAAACCCGTCTAGACGCAATTCCAAATGACATCGATTGGCAGATATTGTTGGATAGAGTAAGTCCAGAATCCTGCAAATTAATCTTAGATAAAAGCATTGTTGAATTGTTGGCAGAAAAACTGAAAAAAAAGAAGTTCAATCCAGGTTTCTTAGCGTTGCAATTGGCAAAATTGAAAGAACGTAATGAAGAAAAGGCAATTCCGTATGTAACCAATGTCTTTAAAAAATATGGTCCACCTGTATCCACTCATCCCCAACTTTATAAATTTTTCATTGAAGCTTTTGGGTTTCAGGTCGCAGCAGATGTCGATGATTATGCGTCTAGCTTTTCGTTGAGAAGTTTGGGAAACGCTGAAATGACGCATGACCTTTTTATTCCAAATCGGAAACCTCCCACACCTACAGTAACCCCGATAAACTCACTTTATGTCAATGTTACGCCCCTTGCCAAGAAAGATAAAAATCCTGAAATCTATCTAAAAAGTTTCCTCGGTGAATCAGGGGCCAACGTTATGCAGGCGATTCTGGATTGTTGGCTTTCAAATTTCACTTTTGAAGATTCAGCGATCGCTAATAAGCTAGACTTTGCACGCACCATCTCACATTTTACTCAGGGAGGGCGTTGCTATAAAAAAGGATGGTTGGAAAAAATCTTGCCTCCCCTTCAGGCACCCTTATCCAAACTCATTGGTGAGCAGTTAATTTCAAGAGCAGCTAATCATTATGACGGTGAACTAGGAGAAGCATCCATATTGGTTCTCCTCACCTTCAATGCCTCGGCCCTTCTATTTTGGAAAGACAATAAATATCTAAAGGATATCCAGAAACTGTGGCAATTCATCTTTGCGCATATTGAAAAAAGGGAGAATGAAAAACGTCATGCAAAATGGGGCCCTCTGATTGAACAAATGCAAATTTTAATGCGAGATCCCAATTTTTCATTTCAGGATCTATATGCTCAAATTCAGGTGACTTCTGCTTTGATGCAGCATGGATGGGCAACTCAAACGGGCGGTTATCAGAGTAATCCCACAGAAACTTTTGAAGAGCTTTTTACACAAATTCGGCTCACATCCACTGTTGGGCCGCAAAAAGAGAAATTTAAATTCGACATTTGCACACTATTTTTTCCATACGATCTTCATAATGCGATCCTCCATTTGCGCAAGCTCTCCAAAGCAAACCCTTTAGCAGTCGATCATTTACGTCAGGTTCACGAGATTCTAATTTCTGACAAAGAGCTCATTTTTAATATTGGACAATCCCCCCATCATGAACTAAGCGGTGATTCAAGACTTTACTCGGTAGAATGCATGAATAGAACCCTCAACCTTTTAAAAACACATCAAGAGCAAGCATGGAAAATGGGGTTATTGCTCTCATTATCAATGTTAGCACAAAAGAAAAATGAAGCTTTTCTCAAAGAAACAATTCGGCAGCTGATTTCCATGATTATGGGGACGTGGGCCCCAAGGTCTTTCAAAATAGAAATGCTCAATATCTTTCAAAAAACTATTTCTCCTAGTTGCAAGCCTTTTGCATTTGATACATTCAGTAAAATTGAAATTGTACATGAGTTAATATTAACAGGAGATGATTTATGCATCGAGGTGGCCTGGGAATACCTTGATAAGGTTAAAGAAGAAGAAGATTATTCCAACAACGTCGCCATTTATCAAAATCTCTTATTTTCTGAAGAAGTCTCTACGAAGACTTTACAAAAATTAATCGAAAACATGGTTTTCCCACGAAAATTTAGTCCTGAGACCACCTTAAGGTGGGTAATAGGCCTCTACCGGAAAAAAGGCATAGAAGATGTGCAAGTATTGGAAGTTGCGCTTTTTTCCGCTTTGACCACAACACTGCAAAGAATGAAACAAGTCCCCGAGGATTTTGAAGATGGCTTCCCAGCCTTACTATTAAGCATTATCAAATCGACATCAAGACTACTTTCACCTCTCCATGGCTTGAGGTTTGCCCGTGAAATTCATCGGCTTCAAATCATTCCAGATACCAATAAGGATATGCAACAGGAGTTTAAATCTGCAATTGAACATATCCAAAGAAGCCTCACAAATCACAAAAATCTGGACCTATCAGCATTCATAAAGGAATTTGATATTACAACCCCCTTTACCGAATACTGTATACAAAACCTGTCAATGCTCAAGAATTCCATCGGTAACATTCTTCAAGCTCTGCAAACCACAGAGAACCTTTCAAGTGATCTGGATATTGCTTTTCTTTATCTTGAAAGATTGATCCGCTCGGAATTCAGCTGGTCGGAACGCGACTACATTTATCAAGCATTAAAAGCACTATCCAGAATTACTCATAAAGTCGAAATTAAAAATCTTGTCGAGCGAAGCATTAAAAGCCTTATTGAACAATTCCATGAGCAGCACGCTACCTCAACGACATCGCAGGATCTGCTTAATTTTTATCTCAGTGAAGAGGATCCATGTTTGTTGCCATTGCAAGGTAAACACATCCTTACTCTTATAAACGACACTCAATTGACATTTTCTGATCAACAGCTTCAATCAAGTACGGATTATTTATGTAAATCTTTTGCACTGGATTCCAATTGCGTGCACATTCAAAGAATGCATCTTAATTCCTATTTACAGAGACTGCAATTACAGTACCTATGGGTTCAGGTCCTTAAAATCTATGCTTCCATTCCTGAGCATAATCTAGATTTTTCATCTCAAAACATGACAATTCTTATCCAAGCCTTCACAAGTCTAGTTTTAGAGTCCAATGGAACTAAATCAAAATCAATTAGTCAATCAGAAAATATCGAAAGGATTTTGAAAGTCATTCCACAAGCAACTACTTTGGAGCCTGAAGTAAAGACTCAATTAGGTTCCCTCTATCAACACTTTTACAATAACAGCATGGCAAAGGAAGATCTGTTAAACGCTATAAGATGGTTAAATATGGAGGAGTCATTAGGTAAGGAACTAGATCGATCCTTTTATGAAAACGCATTTGATCTGATAAGCAAATTGGTTGTCAGGGGCCAGGTACGTGAAGCTAGTGCATTGATCGGCAAGATTGATCCTCCGGAGGGTTTTGAGCTTTCTTGGTTAAATATCTACAAATTGTTAATGAATGACGGGCATGTCTCGGCCTGTTTAGACCTCCTTAAGACTAACAAGGCTATAAAGTCCTCTAGAGAACAGGTTTCTGATGGGCTATGGACTGAGCTGCTCGAGACGATGATTACCCAAATTACCGATTTATCTGAATCCTCTGATAAGAGAAGCAAAAAAATGCAGAATGAGTTGTTTGGAATTACGAACCAACTTATTTTTCAATGTAAATCAATAAATAGCTCTCTGTGGCTTACCTATATAGAACATGTAGCAAAATTTGCGTCTGTTCACATTGTGGAAGATATTTTACATGCGCTAGGAAATCCGGAAAAACACGCCATTCCATTAAATAAACAGGAAAAAATTTGCTGCTGGAAATTGGTCATGGATAGCCTTTCAAGGCAAGGCTCCAAAGTATTTTTTAATGCAACGGCATGGTGGCCGCAAGTTTGGGAAGAATTTGATTCTGAATCTTTTGAAGAGAAGCTAAATCTAGTCTATAGGCTGATAGATGGAACGGCAAAAACTATTGAACTTCATACCCCTAAAAAAACAGATAAAAGACCTGAAGAGATTGTTAAAGGGGCAAAAAATGTCATCTCGATCATCGCGTCAAAAGAAATAACACCTCTGTGTGATGTGATGGCGATGGACGTTACAGGAATAAACTTATCAAAAATTTATTTGTCAACCCAGATTTTTGAACATAGACTTAAAGCCATGCTAGTTCTCGTCAACGCATTTATGTATGTTCAATATGATCCAATTGCTGAGCAGAAAGTTATTCAACTCTCCAACGATTGCCTAAAGGAAATGAGAGGAAGCAAGAATGAGCAAGCCCTCAGCATTGGTAAAACGTTACTCAGACTGATTCAGGGATCTCAAAATTGCAACGATGCTGATCATTTTGTCACAGGGCAATATATAAAGTCGATATATCCTATTAATCAGGAGCGGGAAATCATTCATCAACAAAAGAAATATTTTCGTGTTAATGATTTCAATTCTTCTAGAGCAGCGTTTTCAGATCTGAGTTGTTATATAGATAAGCTAGCTAAAGTTATTCGCGGAATCTTGGGAAATCCATGGCAAAAAGAGCAAGCCATTGGCAAGGATGAAAAAGGTCTAGTCGAGTGGATATTTGAGCGTCTCTGCACCGCAGATTCAAATGAGATCTATTATAGCTGGGATATCATCGATTGGTGTCTAAAACAAGCGAACTTAGCGCTTTATGCTGACAGCTCTGTACTCAAAGTGTTGACTGAATATAGGGACGAATCCAAAGGTTTTCTTTTAATACGTTTAACAAGGCAACTTTTACGACTTTCCTTGAATACTACTCGTATCTGGCGAGGGACGGTAACCCGCAAGTTAATCATGGATGAGTATGGATTGGGGGATAGATTTACACTACTTAATGATGAAAAGCCTATCCTTAAATGCCTTTTAATCACTAAAGGCATGAAAACCATGGCCGCAGTGTTGCTAATTACGGGAATCGCTATGACAATATTCAACTATGCTGGAAGCAAGTCATCGAGTTAAGAGTGGTGGGAGCATTGTTGGATAATTTTGACAATTTTTAGAGTCTATTCATTTTTTTACTACAGCGCCCACAGAGAATACAGGGAGGGATAACGACAAAGGACAAATGACTGTAAGGTCATGCATAACATTATAACGTTGTACTTTTCGTTTCTTGTCGTTAATGTCTTTAAAGTCACTTCGCTAATGGGTGGGAAGGATATAATCAGGGGGCGAGCGGTCAATAAGATCTATTTTTATTTTTTTTACGAATTGTTCATTGCGATGTGAATAGGATGCAAAGGCAACTTCATTCCAATCGGGACCATACATGCGCTTGACATAATTAATTGGAGAGTGCGGTACAGGGATATAAAGAGGGCCAAAAGGCAGTTCAGGGAGCGGAAATTGCAATTCCTGATCGGTAAAATAATCTTTTTTAAGTCCTTCTTCTTGCCAAATTTGGCCTGTATATGTGTACTTTTCCTGGATATCTCTCATAGCGAAAATATCCACAAATGGAAATCTCCACGGATATGGTTCTCCATTATCACGAAGAATAAGCTCCCCATCTAGAGGGAAGATTTTATAAAACTCATATTTAGGGTGAAAGGCCAGTCCAAGATTAATTTTCACTAGAGTCTCTTCAAGCTGTAAAAGTCTTCTAACATCTTCTTCAAACATCGCAAGATCAATGTCATCATCCCAAGGAATCATCCCATGATGTCGTACAACTCCCAAAAGAGTGCCACAAGTTGCCCAGTAGGGCAATTTGTGCTTTTTTAAGAACCTATCAATTTTCATTAATAAATCATAAAATAAACCAACAGTCAGAGGATCATTTTTTGGTAAATCTTTTTCGGATTTTGGAGTTGTGGAGATTGTCTCTTTTAGAAGCTTTAAAGATTTTTTGAAATTTTCATTCAGATGCAGATGAACATAGCCCATTTGCGAAGCAAATGAACTAAGACCCTCGAATTTATCTTTAATAATCATTAAATGATTAAAGTGTGGCACATCCTGCTTTATAATTTGAGTCATCATCTGTTTCT